>JAEWBL010000271.1 GCA_023391175.1 Pseudomonadota bacterium | reverse complement strand
GCCCTGCACCTCATCAAGAAGCGCGAGACGCTGATGGCACCGCTGGCGACGGCGCTGGGTGACGCGATCGGCAAGATCGTCACGTGCCACACCTGCGGGAATGTCGATGTCACCGATCCCTGCACGGTCTGCACCGACCCGACGCGGGATGCGCGCACGCTGGTGGTGGTGGCGGATGTGGGGGACCTGTGGGCTTTGGAACGCGCCGGCGTCCTCAATGCCCGTTACCATGTGCTGGGGGGCGTGCTTTCGCCGCTGGATGGGGTGGGGCCCGACGATCTCAATCTCGCCAGCCTGGTCACCCGCGTGCACGACCAGCACGTCACGGAAGTCATTCTGGCGCTCGGCGCCACGGTGGATGGGCAGACCACGGCCCATTACCTGACCGATGTGCTGCGGGACACCGGCGCCCGCGTCACGCGCCTTGCCCAGGGCGTGCCGGTGGGCGGCGAACTCGATTATCTCGACGAGGGAACGCTCTCTGCCGCCATCCGCGCACGCACGCAGATGTGATCTGCGAACCGGCAGTCGTCCCCAGCTTTCACTGCAGCATCCGCTCGAAGTTGATGACGAACAGCTTGGGGTCGGGGCGCTTGTTCACCTGGATGTTGGACAGGGACACCTGCGTGTCATAGCCCTGCGGATCGGTGATGACCCATTGCTTCAGGGCCGAGGTCTTGGCGTCGAAAAGGATCAGCAATCGATAGGTGCCGAACATGGGCACCGTTTCCTGCATGACCACCGTCACGAAGCGATCATCCTGGAAGATGCCGGTCACATGGGGCTCGGTCGAGAGATCGATGCGTTCCGCCAGCAGGAAGCGCAGCGGCGTCTGCGACAGGGGCGTGATGTCCTGGGTGTTGAGATTGCGGTCGCGCACGGCCACCGACTGGCCGTTGGAGATCAGCTCCACCGGGCGCGGCGCGTCGTATTCGAAGCGCACGCGGCCGGGCTTCTGCATGTAGAAGTCGCCGGTCCGCTTGGAGCCGTCCGGATCAATCTGCGTGAAGGTCCCGGTCATGGCCTGCACCGAATTGAAGTAGTTGGTGATGCGGTCCACCGTGGCCTTCGGGGCACGACCGTCCGCCGGCTGGGCCGCGGCCTGGGCGGCCGGGGCCCCCTTCATCTGGCCCTGGGGCCGCATGAGGTCGCCGGGGGGCGGCACCGTCTGGGCGCCGGCAGAGCCGGCCGCCACAAGTCCCAGCGCCAGCAGCAGGCCGGCGGCGCCAACGCGGCGCGCCTTTGCCGAGGGGGCGCGGGTCTCGCGTTCGGTGCCGGGGGCGGGGCTTTTGGCGGCGGAGCGGATGAGCATCATGAGCATCTCTGGCGCAGGGCGTGTCGCTGGCAGGAAGGTCATTCCCGACGCTCCGATCCCGCCCCGCGCGGGCTGATCGGATGGACAGGGGTCTAATACGCAACTTGCGGCCGGGCTATGGCGAACCTGTGGCCTTGCCGACGCCCGGAAAACCGCCCGGCGTCGCTTCTGTTCCGGTTCGGCCGAAGCTTCAACCGGAACCCGCCACCGTTCACGCGGGTCGATGACGCGGTACACTCATTCGGCGGCCTGCTCGGGCAGCAGAATCTCGCGCTTGCCGGCGTGGTTGGGCGAGCCGACGAGGCCCTCCTTCTCCATCCGCTCGACCAGCGAAGCCGCGCGATTATAGCCGATCTGGAGCCGGCGCTGGATATAGGAGGTGGAGCATTTGCGGTCGCGCATCACCACCGCCACCGCCTGGGAATAGAGGTCCATGCCCTCGTCGCCCATGCCGCTTTTATCGAACACAGCGCCGTCGCCGTCCTCGTCCTCGGCATCCTCGGCGGTCACCGCCTCCACATAGGCGGGGGCGCCCTGGGCCTTGAGGTGCTTCACCACGCTCTCCACCTCCTCGTCGGAGACGAAGGGACCGTGGACGCGACTGATGCGGCCGCCGCCGGCCATGTAGAGCATGTCGCCCTGGCCCAGCAGCTGCTCGGCGCCCATCTCGCCAAGAATGGTGCGGCTGTCGATCTTCGAGGTCACCTGGAAGGAGATGCGGGTGGGGAAGTTCGCCTTGATGGTGCCGGTGATGACATCCACGGACGGGCGTTGCGTGGCCATCACCAGATGGATGCCCGCCGCGCGGGCCATCTGGGCGAGGCGCTGGATGGCGCCCTCGATCTCCTTCCCCGCCACCAGCATCAGGTCGGCCATCTCGTCGACGATGACGACGATGTAGGGCAGGGGCTCGAGGTTCATCTCCTCGCGCTCGTAGATGGCCTCGCCGGTCTCGTGGTCGAAGCCGGTCTGCACCGTGCGCGCGATGGATTCGCCCTTCTCGCTGGCGTCCTTTACCCGGGCGTTGAAGCCGTCGATGTTGCGCACGCCGAGCTTGGACATCTTCTTGTAGCGGTCCTCCATCTCCTTCACCGCCCACTTCAGCGCCACCACGGCCTTCTTCGGATCGGTGACGACAGGGGCGAGAAGATGGGGAATGCCGTCATAGACGGACAGCTCGAGCATCTTGGGATCGACCATGATGAGCCGGCACTGTTCCGGCTTCAGCCGGTAAAGCAGGCTCAGGATCATGGTATTGATGGCCACCGACTTGCCGGACCCGGTGGTGCCGGCCACCAGCAGATGCGGCATGCGGGCGAGATCGACGATCACGGGATCGCCGCCGATGGTCTTGCCCAGCGCGATGGCGAGCTTGTGCCCGGTGTCGCCGAAATCCTTGGTGGCGATCAGCTCGCGCAGCAGCACCTTGTCGCGCTTCGGATTGGGCAGCTCGATGCCGATGGCATTGCGGCCCGGCACCACGGCGACGCGGGCGGAGATGGCGCTCATGGAACGGGCGATGTCGTCGGCGAGGCCGATGACACGGGACGACTTGATGCCCGGCGCCGGCTCCAGCTCGTAGAGCGTCACCACCGGACCGGGCCGAACCTGGCCGATCTCGCCGCGCACGCCGAAGTCCTGCAGCGTCGCCTCCAGTTCGCGCGCGGTGCCGGAGAGCGCCTCCGGATTCACCGCCGGGGCCTTGGAGGGGGGCGCCGGAGTCAGCAGTTCGAGGGAGGGATGCTGGTAGCCGGGGCGGCGGCCACCGCGGCGGGCGGCCCGGCGGCGGGC
>JAEWBL010000211.1 GCA_023391175.1 Pseudomonadota bacterium | reverse complement strand
GGCGCCTTCACGTCGACGCGGCGACGCTCGGTGAACATGATCGGGCCCTTGCCGTCGATCGGGTTGCCGAGGGCGTCCACGACGCGGCCGAGCAGGCCCTTGCCGACCGGGGCGTCCACGATGGCGCCGGTGCGCTTGACGGTCTGGCCTTCCTTGATCTCACGGTCGGAGCCGAAGATCACGATACCGACGTTGTCGATTTCGAGGTTCAGCGCCATGCCGCGCGTGCCGTTCTCGAACTCGACCATCTCGCCGGCCTGGACGTTGTCGAGGCCGTAGACGCGGGCGATGCCGTCACCGACGGAGAGGACCTGGCCGACCTCGGAGACTTCAGCCTCCTGGCCGAAGCCCTGGATCTGCTCCTTGAGGATGGCGGAGATTTCAGCGGCTCGAATGTCCATCAGCGGACCTCTTTCATCGCATGCCGGATAGAATTGAGTTTGGTCTTGAGCGACGCGTCGACCATGCGGGAGCCGAGCTTCACGATGAGACCACCGAGGATGGACGGATCGACGGTGACGTCGAGGTTCACGTCCTTGCCGGTCTGTTGCGCCAGCGCATCCTTGAGCGCGGCGAAGTGGGTGTCGCTCAAGGGAGCGGCCACCGTCACCTGCGCCGTCGTCTCGCCGCGCTGGGCGGCCACGAGGGCGGCATAATCGGAAATCATCCTGGGCAGCGCAAACAGGCGGCGGTTCTGCGCCACCAGCTTCACGAAATTTCCGGCAAGACCGGAAATGCCTGCCTGACCAAGAACCGCGGCGATGGCCTTCAGCTGCTCCTCGGCCGAAAAGACCGGGCTCTTCACCAGCCGCGCCAGATCCGCGCTTTCTGCAATCAGGGCCGACAGGCGATCGAGATCCGCCTTAACGGAATCGACGGCGCCGGCCTCGCTCGCCAGTTCGAACAGCGCGGTCGCATAGCGCCCCGCCATGCCTGACACGATCGTATCCGCCACCCCGCACCTCTCTCGGACTTCCAGGGCCGGTCACGCACCTTGCGTCACCTCTCCCCAAGCCCTTGATCTGTTGGGAATAAAATTGTGCGATTTCGTGAGGGGGCTGAACCCGTCCCTCGAAATCCCGGAGTGCCTAACACAGGCAGATCAAGGCGGCAACATGACGGGAGGATGGCGCATAGGCCGCATTGCCGCACCGCGACAGGCTTGACCGTAACGAAACCCGAGCCGGTGCCTCAGCTTTGGCCGAGAAACTGCCGGAGCTCTGCCGTTTGAGGATTCGCAAATACATCTTCCGGGGGACCGATCTCATGCACCCGTCCCTGGTGCATGAACACCACCCGGTCGCACACTTCCCGCGCGAACCGCATCTCGTGCGTGACCATGAGCAGGGTCATCCCCTCCTCGGCCAGCTTTTTCACCACCGCCAGCACCTCGTTGACCAGCTCGGGATCAAGCGCGGAGGTGATCTCGTCGCACAGGAGGGCGAGCGGCTTCATCGCCAGCGCCCGTGCGATGGCCACACGCTGCTGCTGGCCGCCGGACAGCTCGTCGGGGTAGGCGTCGAACTTGTGGGCGAGCCCCACCTGTTCCAGCCGCACCCGCGCTTCGGTCTCCGCCTCCTTCTGCGACACCTTCTTCACCACCATGGGCGAGAGCATCACGTTGCGCCCGGCGGTGAGGTGGGGGAACAGGTTGAAGCCCTGGAAGATCATTCCGACCTTCAGCCGGAGCGCACGTAGGTGCACCTCGTCCGGCGCGAGCTGGGCACCGGCGACGGTGATGGAGCCGTCGTTTATGGTCTCCAGCCCGTTGATGCAGCGGAGGAGGGTGGACTTGCCCGATCCCGACTTGCCGATGATGGCGATGACCTCGCCGGCCGCCACGTCGAGATTGATGCCCTTCAGCACCTCGTTCGTGCCGAAGCTCTTCCGGACCTCAGTGATGGTGATGAGCGACATTCAGCTTCCTTTCGAGAAGCTGGCTGCTCTTCGACAGAGGCCAGCACAGCACGAAATAGATGTGGGCGGCGAAGCCGTAGACGGTGAACGGCTCGAACGTGGCGTTGGTGATGATGGTGGAGGCCTTGGAGAGCTCCACGAAGCCGATGATGGTGGTCAGCGCCGTGCCCTTCACCACCTGCACCGAGAAGCCCACCGTGGGCGGCACGGCAATGCGCAGGGCCTGCGGCAGCACCACGTAGCGCAGCTGCTCGAAGAAGCTCATGGCGAGCGAGGACGAGGCCTCCCACTGGCCGCGGGGAATCGCTTCCACGCAGCCGCGCCAGATCTCGGCGAGGAAGGCGGACGTCCACAGCGTCAGCGACACGAAGGCCGCGGCCCACGGCGAGACGTCGAGGCCAAGGAGCGGCAGACCGAAGAAGATGAGGAAGAGCTGCATCAAGAGCGGGGTGCCCTGAAACAACTCAATGTAGAGATTGGCGGCGCGCTGCAGCCACACCTTGCGGGCGATGCGGCAGTAGAGCACCACAAGCCCCACCACGCCGCCGCCGATGAAGGCGACGATGGAAAGCAGCACCGTCCAGCGCGCGGCCAGAAGCAGGTTGGAGACGATGTCCCAGGTGGTGAATTGGGTCATGTCGCCTTCCTCCGGCGGGGAAAGAGAAACAGCCCGAGCCCTCGCATGACTTGGCGCAGCAGCACCGCCAGGAGGAGATAGAGGACGGTGGCGACGATGTAGGCCTCGAAAGCCCGGAAGG
>JAEWBL010000172.1 GCA_023391175.1 Pseudomonadota bacterium | reverse complement strand
ACTCACGATGACGGCGCTTGATACCCGGGCCGCCCGTTTCGCCCTCGCCGTTGCCGTCTCCGCGGGAATGCTCGTGTCTGCCGGGGCGGCGCTGGCGCAGAGCCCGCCGACCTTCCAGCAGTACCCTCTCCGAGACCGCGTATTTGGACCCGGCGGCGCGATCTTCCCGGATTATGTAAACCCGTCCGAGTATGGCGTGAGTTTCATGATCGGGGGCGGCGGCAGCCGGAGCGCGGTCTTCGCTGCCGGTACGTCCGACTACAATTGCCAGCAGACGCAGATTCCCACCATCCAGGTCCTCTCGGCCCCGCCCGGCGGCAAGGTCGGCATCCAGTATGGCCGCTTCGTCGCCACCGGAATCGATGGCGGGCGCACGACCAAGTGCATCGGCCAGCCGGCGAAGGGGCTCATCGTCAGCTTCAAGGGCAAGGCCGCGCCGGGCTCGACCCTCAAGCTGCGCGTAACCTACCCGCCGCGCGGCGAATGGTACGACCACGTAGTCGCGATTCCGCCGCGCTGAGTGATGCCGCGCCCGACGGGGCGGGCCGGAGAGAGATGACGACGCGACGCTTTTTTCTCGTCCGCCATGGCGAGACCGACTGGAATGTGGTGGGCCGGCTCCAGGGGCGCCGCGACGTGCCGCTGAACACGCTCGGCCGCATCCAGGCGGGTCAGGTGGGCCGCGTGCTCGCCCAGCTGGCGGGAGACACGCGCGCGCTCACCTATGTCTCCAGCCCCCTCTCGCGGGCGGTGGAAACCATGCGCATCCTGCGCACCGGACTCGATCTTCCGGTCGGCGAGTTCAAGACCGACGTGCGCTTCGCCGAAATCTCCTTCGGCATCTGGGAAGGCCAGACCTGGCCCGAGCTGCGCCGCCGCGATTATGAGGCCGTGCGCCGGCGCGACCTCGACCCCTGGAATTTCGCACCCCCCGGCGGCGAGAGCTACCGCACCTTGTGTACGCGCGTCAGCGCGGCCTGCGCCGAAATCGAGGATGACGCCGTGATCGTCACCCACGGCGGCGTGATCCGTGCGCTGCTGCATGTGAAGGCCGGCATGCCGGAGGCCGAAGCCTCCAATCTTCCGGTGCGTCAGGGCGCGGTCTACGTCGTGTCGCGCGGTGGGTTCGAGGTCGCAGACTGAGCGGCCGCGCCGCCCGCCCCCATCCTCCCCTTGGCATTTTTCTTGCTGCGTCAAACCGGTAGGCCCGGCGCCCGTGTCGTGAACGCGACGGGCGGGGTCTTTTCTTGACGCCTTTTCACCCGAGCCCCGGGGGGACTTTTCATGACCGACATGGCCGAACTGCAGAAGCGGAAGATGCCGCTCAACCTCGCCATCGTCCATGTGGATCCGGATGCCTTCATCGCCAACTACATGGGCTGGCTGGAGATCACCAAGTTCATCACCGCCCTGCGCGCCGGCGATGCGACGGTTCCGGCCGACGGCAAGACCCCCACCCTCAGCCCGGCCGATCTCGCCAACGGCGGCGTGCACAATGTCGCCAATGACGCCATGTTCGCCTTCTGCATGACCGCAGCGCTGAAAGGCGACAAGGCCGCGGTGGACAAGGTGGAGGCCGCCTTCATCGAGGCCTGGGGCAAGGAATATCCGGGCAACTTCGCCCTCTGGCACTTCCGCACCAACATCGAGACGCCCATCACGCTCGAGGATTTCGTGGGGCAGGCCGGCAAGAAGATGCTGCTGGGCGACATCCCGCCCCCGCCGCTGCGGGCCAAGGAGAACTGGAGCGCGGGGCTGCGCTTCTTCGAGAAGGCGCGAAAATCCAATTTCGTCCACGAGATCATGTACCCGCTGGCCCTGTGGCACCGCGCCAAATGGACCGAGACGCTTGAGAAGGGCATCGCCTTCCTCAAGCACATCGAGGACACGGTGCCCGTGCTGCGGGACACGCTGGAAGAGAAGCGGAACGATCAGCCTTTCATCGCCAACATCCTGCTGAAGAATGCCTTCGGCGTGGATATGGAGCTGACCGAGGAATACGAGGGCTTCCTGCGCTCGCTGGCGCGGCGGGACTGACGCGCCAGAGAACGGTACGATGCGCTGGGCAGGCCTTACCCCTGCCCAGCGGCCTCAGCCCTGCCCGGCAACCTCTTGCCGGTGCAGCACGTGGGGCCGCGAGACCAGCAGCTTGTCGATGCGGCGGCCGTCCATATCCACAATCTCAAATCGCCAGCCGAGCGCGGTGAACACCTCACCCTCCTCCGGCAATTCCTTGAGGTGGGACAGAGCGAAGCCGGCGACGGTGTGAAAGCCCTCGTCGGTGGGCAATGCGACGTCGAGCAGGTCGCGCAGTTCGTCCACCGGCGTGTCGCCGGCCACGAGATAGCTGCCGTCGTGGCGCTCGACCACGTTGCGCTCCACATGGGCGTCACCCGGCTCATGGCCGGCTTCCACGGACCCGGTGATGGCGAGCAGCAGGTCGTAGCCGGTCACCACGCCGGCCATGTCGCCGTACTCGTCCACGACGATAGCCATGGGCACCTCGGCGCCGCGCAGCACGCGCATGGCCTCGAGCGCGCCGACGTTCTCCACGATGAAGGGTACCGTCTGCACATATTGGCGCGGGTCTGGCCGCTCGCCCTTCAGATAGGCGTCGAGCACGCGCTTGGCCTGGATGACGCCGATGGTTTCCTCAGGCGAACCGTCACAGGCCGGCAGGCGCGAGTGCGGTGTGGTGAGGAGGACATGGCGCACCTCCTCGGCATCCTTGGAGATGTCCACCCACTCCACATCGGGACGCGGTGTCATGATGGCCGTCACCGGCCGGTCGGCAAGACGCATCACACCCGAGATCATGCGCCGTTCGGCGGGGTCGATGACGCCCGCCGTCTCGGCCTCGGTGATGATAGCGCGGATTTCCTCATCGGTGACCGAGCTGGAACGGCTGCCGCCCCGGCCGAGCAGTGCCAGCACCGCGCGGGTGGAGGCGTCGAGCAGCCACACCATGGGCGCCGAGACCTTGGAAAGCCCGATCATGAGAGGCGCGACCATGCAGGCCAGCGGCTCGGCATTCTGCAGGGC
>JAEWBL010000067.1 GCA_023391175.1 Pseudomonadota bacterium | reverse complement strand
AGACGACGATGACCGGGATGACCGAGATCATGACGCCCGTGGCGATCATGCCGATGTCCTGGAAATGATCGCCCATGAAGGCGCGGATGCCGATGGGCAGGGTGCGCTTTTCCGGATCGGTGATGAGCACCACGGCGAACAGGAACTCGTTCCAGAGCTGGATGAAGTTCAGGATCAGCGTGGTGGCGATGGCCGGCATGCCCACCGGCAGCACGATGCGCCAGAAGATTTCGAGGTCGCCATAGCCGTCCATCTTGGCGGCGTCGAACAGGTCCTGCGGGATGCGGGCGAAGAAGCCCTCCAGCAGATACACGGTCAACGGCAGCTGGAGCGAGATATAGACCAGCGCCAGCCCGAACAGGCTGTTGTAGAGATGGTAGTCCACCAGGATCTGATACAGCGAGATCAGGGTGATCTGCGGCGGGAAGATGATGGACGAGAACAGGATGCCGTAGATGATCCGGTTGCCGCGGAAGCGGTAGCGCGCCAGCGCATGGGCCGCCGCCGCGCCGATGATCGTGAGCACCGCCACCGCGCCCACCACCACGAGGGTGGAGTTCCAGAAATAGGTGGCGAAGTCGGAATCCACCCAGGCGCTGCGGAACTGGTCGAGGTGCAATGGGCTCGGCCAGGCATAGGGATCGGCGCTGATTTCCGCCGTGGTGCGCACCGACATGGTGGCGAGCCACAGGAACGGGCCGAGCTGGTAGATGGTGTAGACGCCCAGCACCAGCGCGAGGATGCCCCGCGAGAACAGGCGCGGCAGCGGCGCGCGGCCGGGGTTGGCGGCGAGGGTTGCGGCCATCTCAATACTCCAGCCGCTCGCGCGAGCCGAGCACGCGGTTGAGGATGATGACCGCGGCGCAGACCACCAGGAACCACACGGTGGCGATGGCGGAGGGATAGCCGAGGTCGAAGGTGTTCCAGTTGAAGGCGCGCTTGTAGACGTAGGTGGAGACCGTCTCCGTCGCCCACAAAGGCCCGCCCTGGGTCATGATCCAGACGAGATCGAAGACTTTCATCTTGCCGATGAAGGACAGGATGTAGAGCGACAGCAGCGTCGGCCGCAGCATGGGGATGATGATGTAGCGCAGCTTCGCGCCCCAGCCGCAATTGTCGAGGTCCGAGGCTTCCAGCACTTCCTTGGGCAGGGAGTGGATGGCCGCGAGGCACACCACCATGTTGAAGCCGGCCCACTTCCACGCATGGGTGACGATGACCGCCCCGAGCGCGAGGTTGGGATCGCCCAGCCAGGAAGAGGCGAGATCGCCGAGGCCGATGGCCCGGAGCATCACGTTCAGCACGCCCCAGTCATAATTGTAGATCCACATCCACAGGATCGCGACGACCACGTAGGAGAGCAGCACCGGCGTGAACCAGGCAACGCGCAGGAAGCGCGCGAACGGCACCCCGGCATAGAGCGCGAGGGCGAGGAGAAGGCCGGTGGCGACATCGATGACGGGGGCGACGAAGGACCAGATGAAGGTGTTGCGCACGGCGACCCAGAAGGTCTCGTCGCCCATCAGCTCGCGATAGTTGGCGAGGCCGACGAAGGTCGCGTCCATGCCCTCGATGGTGAAGAAGCTGTCAAAGATGGTGCGGAAGGCCGGATAGGCCGTGAGCCCGCAATAGACCAGCAGCGCCGGCCCGAGAAAGATGGCGAGGACCAGCCGCGTGGCGCGCCTGGGGTCGGCGAGGGTGGCCCGCGAGGAGGCTTTCGCCTCCCCGCTCTTGGCCGCGGTTCGGATGGAAATGGCGTCGGGCATCGCTCACTTCTTCAGGCAGGCGGCATCCATCTTCTCCGCCGCATCGGCAACGCTGATGAGGCCGGCGGGGAAGGCGTTGTTCATGACCTGGATGTAGGTCTCGGCGCACTTGGCCCGGTAGTAGAGCAGGGGCGTGCCGAAGAAATAGGTCACGTCCTTGTTCCGGGCATTCAGCTCGTCAAAATACGCCTTGTGCGGGCTGACGATCTTGGCCGGATCGGACTTGAGCCCGCTCTGCAGCGACACCTCGCTGATCCACTTGGTGCCGTTCTCGGCATTGGCCATGGATTTCAGCAGCGCGCCGGCGCAATCCTTGTTCTTGCCCTTGGAATACATGACGAAGCTGCCCGCCACCGCCAGCGTCTTGCAGTTCGGGCAGGCGCCCTTGTCCATGGCCGGGAACTTCATGATGCCCAGCGGGAAGTTCGCCGGCATGCCGCCCTTTTCCGGCGCGGCGAAGGCACGGCCGGTGAACCAGCTGGGATCGGGGAAGGTGAGGGAGCCCGGAGAATTGTAGAAGTAGAAGTGGGACTCGCCGAGCTTCAGGGTGGAAAAGCTCTTGGGATAGGCGCCGGCATCCACCAGCTCCTTCACCCAGGTCATCACTTCCTGGACGCGCGGATCCTTGAAGGACAGCTCGCCGTTGAGGAGCTTCATGTAGTCATCCGGCCCCAGCTTGCGCAGCAGCGATTCAAACAGCAGCTGGCCGCCGGGGAAGGGCCGGTCGCCCACGCCCTGCGACACCGGGGTGATGCCGGCGGCGACGCCCTTCTTCACCAGGTCGGTGAACTGCGCCTGCGTGAGCTGGAAGGAGGCGGGGACGTCCACGCCCACCTTCTTCACCAGATCCTTGTTGTAGTAGAGCTCGACCGTATAGGCCTCAACCGGCACGCCATAGACCTTGCCCTTGGAGGTCCAGGCGGGCTTGGCCCAGTCTTCGAGGCCGTTGAGGTCGATATAGCCGTCGAGGGGCTCCAGGAAGCCGCCGGCGAGGAATTCGGGCTGGTCCGGCTCCATGTAGAAGATGTCCGGGGCCTGGCCGGTGCGCACGGCTGACTTCGCCTGGGTGTAGATGTCCGCCTTGGGGATGAAGCTGAGCTTCACCGTGCATTGCTTGTTGGCGGCCTCGAACTCCTTCACCCGCGCCGTCACCCACTCTTTCTTGGCGGGCTCGTCGGGCCAGTTGCTCCACATGGTGATCTCGGTCTGCGCGAAGGCGTGGCCTCCGCCCATCGCCGCGGTCATGGCGATCGCCGCGCACAGGCCGCGACCCCACGACGTTTTTCCAGCGCCTCGAATGTCCGTCATCCACGTTCCTCCCGCTAAGTCCCGTTATGCCCCGGGTTTGCGGGGAGACTGGGCGGCGGTCGGATTATTGTCAATAATGATTCCGAAGAACGGCGCAAATTTCACCTCATGGCGCGTATGGAGGCTTATATTATTGACAATCATGCGAGAGGGGGAAATTGTCCGCATTCAGGTCGGCGATGATCGGCACGAGGAAGGCGAGGATGGCGCGGGGACTGCGAAAAGGATTGACGAGCTACGGCGACGACGGGTTCGCGCTGTTCCTGCGCAAGGCCTTCATCAAGGC
>JAEWBL010000053.1 GCA_023391175.1 Pseudomonadota bacterium | reverse complement strand
GGCGAGAGCCCCACCCGGTCGATGAGCACGAAGGGCAGCGCCGCCGCCAGCGTATAGATACCGCCCAGCGCGGAGCCGGCGGTGAGTGCCGCGCGCATGAAGCCGCGGTCGGTCAGGAGGCGGCGATAGCTCACCGCGACCGCACGGGGCGCGGCGAGGCGCGGGTCCGGCGCGCGGTTGGTCTCCGGCACGCGCAGCAGCAGCACCGACATGAGGGTGAGACCGAAGCCCGTCATGGCCACGAACACCGAATGCCAGCCGAAGGCGCCCAGCAGAAAACCGCCAATGGTGGGCGAAATGGCCGGACCGATGGCGAGGATGGTCCCGATGAGGTTCATCACCCGCGCCGAGGCCTGCCCCGTATATTGGTCGCGCACCAGCGCACGGGATAGGGCGATGCCCGCCGCCGCGCCGATGCCCTGCAGGATGCGCCCGGCCACCAGCCAGCCGATGGTCGGCGCCAGCATGGCGACCACCGCGCCCGACAGATAAATCCCGAAGAAGCCGAGCGCCACCGGCCGCCGGCCGTAGGCGTCGGACAGCGGGCCGCAGATGAGCTGCGAGACGGCGAAGCCGAAGAAGAAGACGGTGAGGGTGAGCTTCACCGTGGCAATCGAGGTGCCGAACACCTCCACCAGCGTCGGCAAGGCCGGCGTGTAGAGGGAGAGGCTGACCGGGCCGAGCATGACCATCATGCCGCCGATGATCGACACCTCGCGCTCGGTCATGAGCGGCTTGGGCGACGCGGCGGCCTCCGCCGGATGGGACGCGCTCACCGCCGCGCCTCCCTGGTCCGGGTCTCGCGCGGGGCGGCCTCGCGGGTGGCACAGTCGCGGGCGAGATTGCCGCGGATGCGGTCGAGAAAATCGCGCAGCTGTGCGCGCTCCTGATCCGAGAAGCCGCGCGTCGCCTCCTCGCGCGCCCGCGCCGCCGCCTGCTCGATGCCATCCAGATAGGGCCGCGCCGCATCCGTGAGCACGACGATCTTGGCGCGCCGGTCGGTGGGGTCGGTCTCGCGCACCACCAGCCCCAGGCCTTCGAGACGATCGAGGAAGCCCACCAGCGTCATCGGCTCCACGCTCATCTTCTCGGCGAGCGCCGACTGGCGCAGGCCCGGATTGATGTTGATGTGGGCCAGCGCCCGCGCCTCGCCGATGGTCAGGCCGAGGCCGGCGCCATCGAAGGCGCGGTCGATGCGGGCGCGATAGAGGCGCGCGGAATCCACGAGCAGGAAGCCGAGTGGGGGCGTGGCGGGAGACGGGGGCGATCTCATAAGGCCAATATATAATAAGCTTTCCTTACTATCAAGCCTTGACCGGCCTGACACATGTCATTGCGCGCCCACTCCGACGCGCTATGTGTGGGGCGACATCCCTCAGGGAGACTTGCGATGCCCTGGTCCGTGACCATCGGCCGCCTCGGCGAGACCGCCATCCGCATCCACGTGACGTTCCTCCTGTTCCTTGTGTGGATCTGGGCGGCCTATTACCGGTCCGGCGGGTCGCAGGCGGCGTGGGAGGGCGTGCTGTTCGTGGCGCTGCTGTTCTTCTGCGTGCTGCTGCACGAGCTGGGGCACGTGGTCGCCGCCCGCCGCTACGGGGTGAAGACGCCGGACATCACGCTCTGGCCGTTCGGCGGCATCGCCAATATGGAGCGCATCCCGGAGAAACCCTCGCAGGAGCTGGTGGTGGCCATCGCCGGGCCGGCGGTCAACGTGGTGATCGCCCTCGTGCTGCTGGTGGTGCTCAGCTTCACCCTTACGGGCGGCGATCTCAAGGCGGAGGATCTGGCGAAGATCGAGGACCCCGGCACGTCCATGCTGGTCAAGCTCGCCGGCGCCAACATCTTCCTCGTGCTGTTCAACCTGATCCCCGCCTTCCCCATGGACGGCGGGCGGGTGCTGCGCGCGCTGCTCGCCATGAAGATGGGCTTTGCCCGGGCCACGGCGCTCGCCGCCTCCATCGGCCAGGGTCTCGCCATCGGCCTCGGGCTTCTCGGCATCTTCACCAACCCGATGCTGATGATCATCGGCGTCTTCGTCTTCCTCGCCGCCTCCGGCGAGGCCGGTCAGGTGCAGCTTAAGGAAGCCTCGCGCGGGCATATCGTGGCCGACGCCATGATTACCCATTTCGAGACGCTGGGGCCGCAGTCCACCGTGGACGACGCCGCCGAGGCGCTCATCCGCTCCACCCAGAAGGAATTCCCGGTGGTGGACGGTGCCGGCCATCTGCGTGGCGTGCTCACGCGCGATGCCATGATCCGGGCGCTGAAGGAACAGGGGCCGTCCACACCCGTCATCGAGGTGATGCAGCACGACATCCCGACCGTGGAGGCCCGCTCCCGCCTCGATGCGGCGCTGAAGCTCATCACCAGCGCCCAGGCCCCCGCCGTCGGCGTCCTCGACACCGCCGGCGGCCGCCTCGTGGGCCTGCTCACGCCGGAGAATGTCGGGGAGTTGATGATGATCCACGTGGCGCGCGATGCGCGGGCCGAGAGGACCAAGGGATCGATTGGGTGATTTGCCGGGATCATGCGGGATGAGGCGGGAAAGCGGGCCGATATTCCGACACGCCCCTTGATCGCATGTTCCGCAACGGCGATAACGCTATGGTTGCATCGACAAGGTTGGGGGCGAGAATGGGCCGGATAGGGCGAATGGTGATCGTGGTCGCAATGCTGGCCGCCATCGGTGGGTGCCAGCTCTCCAACCCTCACATGATCGTGACGCCCCACGACCGGCCGTCGGGACCATTCCCACAACCGTAAACTGACTTTGCGGTTTTCCGGCTCACCGCTTCCCAAGCCGGATGCGCCCCCGCGCTGACGAGCGGCACCGGGGCGCATCACCAAGTTCAGAAGGGCGCCCCGCTCACACCGAGCGCATCAGCCCGCCGTCCACCTTCAAATTCTGACCGGTGATGTAGCCCGCGCCCTCGGAGGCGAGGAACGCCACGGTGGCGGCGATCTCGGCGCTGGTGCCGTAGCGGCCCATGGGCACGCCGGCGCGGCGCTCGTCGGTCTGCGGCAGGCTGTCGATCCAGCCCGGCAGCACGTTGTTCATGCGCACGTTGTCGGCGGCATAGGTGTCGGCGAAGATCTTGGTGTAGGCGGCGAGCCCGGCGCGGAACACGGCCGAAGTGGGGAACATGGCCGCCGGCTCGAACGCCCAGGCGGTGGAGATGTTGACGATCGCCCCGCCCTTCTGCGCCACCATGACGGGGGTGACGAGCCGCACCGAGCGGATCACGTTCATGAGATAGACGTCGAGGCCCTGGTGCCACTGCTCGTCGGTGATGGCGGTGATGGTGTCGCGCGGACCGTGGCCCGCGCTGTTCACCAGAACGTCGATGCGGCCCCATCGCGCCATCACCTGATCCACGAACCGCGCGATGTCCTCGGCCTTCTGGTTGGAGCCGGTCACGCCGAGGCCGCCGAGCTCCGCCGCCAGCGCCTCGCCCTTGCCGGACGAGGAGAGGATGGCCACCGCATAGCCATCCGCCGCAAGGCGCCGCGCGCACGCCGCACCCATGCCCGAACCGCCCGCGGTGACGACGGCGACCTTGACCTCTGCCATGTTCATATTCTCCTTTTGGCGCATATCGCACCGTTCGATCACGGGAATGGCAGAAACGGCCACGTATAGGAAGGCGCTTTGAGTTAACTCGCTGGTCTAATGCTCAAGTCTCCTCTATAGCCACGCTAGTTGCACTGCGAAGAGGAGCTGCTCGTGCGCGACCATCGGGTATATCGCGGGCAGGATGCTGGCGTGCTCAAAGGTAAGCACATGCTGCTGGGCGTGCTCGGCGCCTGCTTCTTCCTTTCCGCCTGCGGCGAGGCGCAGAAGCCTCAGGCGCAGGAGCCGCGGCCGGTGCGCACCGTGGTCGCCACCAACCGCGCGGCAAGCGACACGTTGAGCCTCACCGGCGTGGTGGAGGCGCAGAACGAGGCCACCTACGGCTTCCGCATCTCCGGCCGCATCATCGACCGCCTCGTGAACGTGGGCGACCGCGTCGCCCCCGGGCAGGTGCTCGCCCGCCTCGATCCGCAGGACGAGCAGAACGCTCTGCGCTCGGCGCAGGCGGCGCTGGGCGCGGCCAATTCCAACCTCACCCAGACCCGCAACCAGTATGAGCGCCAGCGCCAGCTCCTCGCCCGCGGCTTTACCCCGCGCGCCCAGTATGAGCAGGCCGAGCAGGCCTTCCTGAACGCCCGCGCGCAGGTGGACGACGCGGAAGCGCGCCTGCAGATGGCCGAGGACCGCCTCGGCTTCACCGAATTGAAGGCCGACTCTGCCGGCGTCGTCACCCAGCGCCGGGCGGAGCCGGGCGAGGTGGTGCAGGCCGGCCAGCCGGTGATCGAGGTGGCGCGCCAGGACGGCCGTGACGCGGTGTTCGACGTGCCCGCCGCGCTGCTCTCCGGCCTGCCGGGCGATCCCGAGGTGACGGTGGCTCTGGCGACCGATCCCGCCGTGACCGCCACCGGCCGGGTGCGCGAGGTGGCGCCGCAGGCCGATCCGGTGACCCGCACCTTCCGCGTGCGCGTCGGCCTCACCAATCCGCCTGAGGGGCTGCGCCTCGGCACCACGGTGGTCGGCCGGGTGATGGTGGACCGCGGGCCGGTGGTGGAAATCCCGGCGAGCGCCCTGACCCGCCTCAACGACAAGCCCGCCGTGTGGGTGGTCGATCCCAAGAGCCAGACCGTGGCGCTGCGCACCATCGAGGTGCTGCGCTTCGGCCCGGCCTCCGTCAGCGTCGGCGAGGGGCTGAAGCCCTCCGAGATCGTGGTGACGGCGGGCGTGCAGGCCCTGCATCCGGGCCAGAAGGTGCGCCTCCTCGCGGCGCCGGCGGGAGCCAGCCTGTGAGCGGCGGCTTCAACCTTTCCGCCTGGGCGCTGAAACACCGCTCCGTCATCCTCTACCTCATGGCCATCTCGGTGGTGGCCGGCCTGATGGCCTTCAAGAATCTCGGCCGGGCGGAAGACCCGACCTTCGTCATCAAGACCATGGTGGTGCAGGCCAACTGGCCCGGCGCCACCTTGGAAGAGACTTTCCGGCAGGTGACCGAACGCCTGGAGCGCAAGCTGCAGGAAGTGCCGAAGCTCGACTACCTCGAGAGCTACACCAAGCCCGGCGTGACCACCGTGTTCGTCCACCTGAAGGGCTCCGCCACCGGGGCCGAGGTGCCGGACATCTGGTATCACGTGCGCAAAAGCATCGCCGACATCCGCCACACCCTGCCTCAGGGCATCGTGGGGCCGTTCTTCAACGACGAGTTCGGCGACACCTTCGGCATCATCTACGGCTTCACGGCGGACGGCTTCTCCCATCGCGAGCTGCGCGACTATGTGGAGGAGGCCCGCTCCGAACTGCTGCACGTGCCGGACGTGTCGAAGATCGAGATCCTCGGCGCGCAGGACGAGCGCATCTTCATCGAATTCTCCATGCAGGAGCTGGCCAGCCTCGGCATCGACCGGCAGGCGGTGCTTCAGGCGCTGGCCGCACAGAACATCGTGCGGCCCTCCGGCGAGATCCAGACGGGCAAGGAGAACATCTCCGTCCGCGTCTCCGGCGCCTTCGCCTCCGAGGCCGACATCGCCAACGTGAACCTCGCGGTCAACGGGCGGCTGATCCGCCTCGCCGACATCGCCACCATCCGGCGCGGCTTCGCCGATCCGCCCCAGCCCATGTTCCGCGTGAACGGCAAGGACGCCATCGGCCTCGCCATCGCCATGCGCGACGGCGGCGACATCCTCGCCATGGGCGCCAACATCGACCGCGCCATGACGCGCATCCTCGCCGACATGCCGGTGGGCATCGACGCCACCTTGGTGGCCGACCAGGCGGTGACGGTGAAGAGCGCCATCTCCGAATTCATGGAGAGCCTGTGGCAGGCGGTGGGCATCATCCTCGTGGTGTCGTTCATCGCGCTCGGTGTCAGGGCCGGGGCCATCGTGGCGCTCGCCATCCCGCTGACGCTGGCCATCGGCTTCGCGCTGATGCAGCTCGCGCACATCGACATGCAGCGCATCTCGCTGGGCGCCCTCATCATCGCGCTGGCGCTCATGGTGGACGACGCCATGACCACCACCGACGCGACGCTGACGCGCCTCGCGGCCGGCGACGATCCGCCCACTGCGGCCTCCTACGCCTTCAAGGCCTATGCGGCGGCCATGCTGGCGGGCACGCTGGTGACGGTCGCGGGCTTCGTGCCGGTGGGATTTGCCGCCTCCTCGGCGGGCGAATACACCTTCACCCTGTTCGCGGTGGTGGGCATCGCCCTCCTCGTCTCGTGGATCGTGGCGGTCCTGTTCGCCCCGCTCCTCCAGGTGCTCATCCTGCGCCCGCCGGCGAAGGACAAGATCCCGGATCCCGACGCCCCGCCGAAGGGCGTGATGGGGATGTACCGCGCCTTTCTCATCCTATGCCTGCGTCTGCGCTGGGTGACGCTGGCCGTCACCGCCGGCCTGTTCGTGCTCTCCGTGCTGGCCCTGCCGCTGATCCCGCGGCAGTTCTTCCCCTCCTCCGACCGGCCCGAGCTGCTGGTGGACCTCGCCTCGCCGCAGAACGCCTCCATCTACGCCTCGCAGAGCGTGGCCGAGGCGTTCGACAAGGTGCTGGCGAACGATCCGGACGTGGCCCGCTGGTCCACCTACGTGGGCCGTGGCGCCATCCGCTTCTACCTGCCCCTGGACGTGCAATTGCCCAACGACTTCTTCGCCCAGAGCGTGATCGTGGCCAAGGACGTGCCGGCGCGCGAGCGGCTGCGGGTGAAGCTGGAGAAGGTGCTCGCCACCGATTTCCCGCAGCTCGTGGCGCGCATCTCGCCGCTGGAACTGGGGCCGCCCGTGGGCTGGCCGGTGCAGTATCGCGTCTCCGGCCCGGAGATCGAGAAGGTGCGCGCCATCGCCTTCGACCTCGCCAAGGTGATGGCCGAGAATCCCGAGGTGGAGACGGTCAACTACAACTGGATCGAGCCCGCCCGGCAGGTGTCGATCCGCGTGGACCAGGACGAGGCGCGCCTGCTCGGCCTCTCCACCGCCCAATTGGCCGGCGTGCTCAACACCGTGCTGTCCGGCCAACCGGTGACGCAGGTGCGCGACGACATCTACCTCGTCAACGTGGTGGCCCGCGCTACCGACGAGGAGCGCGTGTCGCTCGCCTCCCTCGCCACCCTGCAGGTGCCGCTGCCCAACGGGCGCACCGTGCCGCTCTCGCAGATCGCCACCTTCGAGTGCGGGCAGGACTATCCCGCAATCTGGCGGCGCGACCGGGTGCCCACCCTCACCGTCCAGTCGGACGTGAAGCGCGGCGTGCTGCCCGAGAGCGTGGTGGAGAAGCTCGATCCGCGGATCGAGGCCCTGCGCCGCACGCTTCCGGCCGGCTACGCCATCACCACCGGGGGCACGGTGGAGGAGAGCGCATCATCCCTCGCCTCGGTGGTCGCCGTGGTGCCGGTGATGCTGCTGCTCATGTTCACCGTGCTAATGTTCGAGCTCAAAAGCTTCCAGCGGCTCGTCATCGTGCTGTCGGTGGCGCCTCTGGGGCTCATCGGCGTGGTGGCGGCGCTGCTCGCCTCCGGCCGCCCGCTGGGCTTCGTCGCCATCCTCGGCGTGCTGGCGCTCATCGGGATGATCACCAAGAATGCGGTCATCCTCCTCGGCCAGATCGAGGCGGACCGGGCGGCGGGCAAGAACGTGTGGGATGCGGTGGTGTCTGCCTCCTCCATGCGCTTCAGGCCCATCATGCTCACGGCGGTCTCGACCGTGCTCGGCATGATCCCCATCGCACCGACCGTGTTCTGGGGGCCCATGGCCTTCGCCATCATGGGCGGATTGCTGGTGGGCACGCTGCTCACCCTCATCTTCCTGCCGGCGCTCTATGTGGCGTGGTTCGGGCCCGACACCGGACCGGAGCGCGTCGCGCAGCCGGTCAAGACGCAGCCGGCGTGACCGGCACGCGGACGGCGGACCTGACCCGCCGCCGCCAACGAGAACAGACGGCCCGAGGAAAAGCCCGCCACGCCAATGGCAACAGGCCCGCCCCTGAGCGGCCTGCGTGTGAATGAGGTCCAAGATGGAACGGGAACCGGTACTCGTCGATCTCGCCCTGCAGGGCGGCGGCTCCCACGGGGCCTTCACCTGGGGCGTGCTCGACCGGCTGCTCGACGAGCGCTGGCTCGAGATCGAGGGCGTCTCCGGCACCTCGGCCGGTGCCATGAATTCCGCCGTGCTGGCGGACGGCTACGCCGCCGGCGGCCGTGAGGGCGCGAAGCTGGCGCTGGAAAGCTACTGGACCCACGTCTCGGAGGCGGCGCGCTTCAGCCCGTTCAAGCGCTCGCCCTTCGACAAGATGCTCGGCCGCTGGTCCATGGACACCGCGCCGGGCTTCCTGATGATGGATTTCATGACGCGCATGTTCTCGCCCTACCAATACAACCCCCTGGGCGGGAACGCGCTGGCGCCGATCCTCGAAAAGCAGATCGATTTCGACCGGCTGCGCTCCTCCCCTATCAAGGTGTTCATCACCGCCACCAATGTACGCACCGGCCGCCCGCGCGTGTTCCGCAACGCCGAGATCACGCCGGACGTGCTGATGGCCTCCGCCTGCCTGCCCACGCTGTTCCAGGCGGTGGAGATCGACGGCGAGGCCTATTGGGACGGCGGCTATTCCGGCAACCCGACGCTGGCGCCGCTGGTGAGCGAGCTGAAGTCGGACGACACTATTCTTGTGCCCATCAATCCGCTGGAGCGGCCGGGCACGCCCAAGACGCCGGGCGAGATCCTCAACCGCCTCAACGAGGTGTCGTTCAATTCGGTGGCGGTGAAGGAGCTGTACATGATGGCGCTACTCCAGCGCCATGTGCATGAACTCTCCGGCGACACGGAAGCCTGCAACTGGGCACGGATGCGTGTTCATGTCGTACGCAACCCCATCATGAACGAACTCGGCTTCTCCTCGAAGCTGAATGCGGAATGGGACTTCCTCACCTGGCTGAGGGACGAAGGCCGCAAGGCCGCCGAGGTGTTCCTCGCCGATCACGGGCACGACATCGGCAAGGCCTCCACCGTCAATTTCGACCAGCTGATGGCGGAGCTTTGAGCATGGGTCTCCTCGGCATCTTGGTCGGCCTCGCCGTCCTCATCTTCCTCGCCTTCCGCGGCTCCTCGATCCTCATTCTCGCGCCCATCGCGGGGCTGATCGCGGCGGCCTTCTCCGGCGAGCCGCTGCTGGCGAGCTGGACGCAGACCTTCATGCGCAACGCGGCGGATTTCGTCGCGCAATTCTTCCCGCTGTTCCTGCTCGGCGCGGTGTTCGGCAAGCTTATGGAGGATTCCGGCTCGGTCACCTCCATCGCCAACACCATGACGGAGAAGCTCGGCCCCAGCCGCGCCATCCTCGCGGTGGTGCTGGCCGGCGCCATCGTCACCTATGGCGGCGTGTCGCTGTTCGTCGCCTTCTTCGTGCTGGCACCCATGGGCGTCGCGCTGTTCCGCGCGTCCGGCGTGCCGCGGCGGCTGATGCCGGCGGCCATCGCGCTCGGCACCTCCACCTTCACCATGTCGGCCATGCCCGGCACCCCCTCGATCCAGAACGCCATCCCCATGCCCTTCTTCGGCACCACGCCCTTCGCGGCGCCGGGGCTCGGCATCATCGCCTCGGCCATCATGCTCGGCATCGGGCTTTGGTGGCTCGCGCGCTGCGAGGCCTCGGCGCGCGCCGCGGGCGAGGGATTCGGCGCCGACCAGCCCGGCGCGGCGGATGCCGCGGTCGAGGATCCGGTGATCCGCGAGCGCGCCGTCGCCGCGCGCGAATTCGACCCGGCCGAGATCCACAAC
>JAEWBL010000709.1 GCA_023391175.1 Pseudomonadota bacterium | reverse complement strand
CCCGGAGCGCCGCCGGAATCATCAGGTCAGGCGCCTTCTTTCATATAATCGTAGACCACCTGGCCGAGGCCGAGCGTCAGGTCGGCCTTGATGTGGACGGCGGAGAGGACCTCCAGCACCGGCAGGGCCGCGACGTTGCACAGGGCGTGGGGGAACAGGCCGAGCGCGCCGGGCCCGACCCAGCATTCCTTGAGCGTGACGTCCTCGAGATAGTAACGGACCAGCTCGCAGATGCGCGGGGTCGCGTCCACGTCCGGGATGATCTTGAGCAGGAAGCTCGGGGTCAGGAGGGAAGCAAGCACCTTCTCCTTGTCGCCGGCCTTCCACTTGTAGCCCATGGAGCCGGAGGCGCAGAGCACGCTGCCGTAGTGAAGGGTGCCGACCAGCGTGTCGGTCTCCACCTCGAGCTTGGGACGCGCGTACTTCTTGGGGAAGCCCCACAGCTCGCGGCCGCCGGCGATCGGCGATTCATCGTCCAGATACATGGAGTGGACGTAGCCGCCCTCCTGCCCGTTGAAGCGGACCGGGATAACCTGTCCGGTTTCGGTGTAGTCACCGAAGCCGGTGGAATCGGGCATGCGGATGAATTCGTACTTCACCACCGGCTCGGTGATCTCGAGCGGCTCGGGCACCACCTTGGCCAGGGCCTCCGGATCGGTCCGGTAGGTGATGATGAGATATTCGCGGTCAATGAAGCGATACGGGCCCGGCGGAAACGACGGGTTGGTGAGCGGCATCGAGTAGGCAGTGCGTCGAACGTCGGCGATCTTCATCGGCGGGTCTCTCGTGCGGCTGTCGCGTTTCGCACCTGCGAATGGACGGCCGTCAACGTAAAGCGGCGCGCCCGCGCTGAAAAGCCGCCCGGCCGCGCAATCCGCCTAACCGGCTAAGGACTTCGCTCCGATTCCCGCACGATTTGGCGCCGGAAGGACCGATGCAGTTCAGAAGGCGAGCAGCCCGCCCTTGCCCTTGTCCGTGCCAAACGCAATCGCCCCGCCGGAGCCGTGCCAGGCCATGGCGGTCACGGGGTCGCTGTCGGGCGCGCGCAGCAGGATCTCCGCGCCGTCCGAGACGCGCACCATCATCACCATGCCGTCCTCATAGCCGATGGCGACGACCGGGTCCTTGGGGTGCGGCGCCACCACCGTCACCCGCGTGGTGGGCGAGGGCGCGAGCATCATGGGCTCCTTCCCCATCGGGCCGTCCTTGGCCTGGAACGGCCACAGGATGGCCTCGCCGGAGCCCGAGGTGGCGAGCCACTTGCCGTCGGCGGTGAAGGCGAAGGATTTCACCCGCGAGGGATAGCCGGACATGCGCATGTGCGCTCCGTCCACCACGCGCCAGCCGTGCAACGCCGGCTCCTGCATGGTGCTGACGAGGAAGCGGCCATCGGGCGAGAACACCACCCCGAGATGCGAGCCCTTCCAGCCGTAGACCTCCGGCTTGGCGCCCGCCGCATTGGGAAACCACAGCGTCACGCCGCCGTAATGCGCGACCGCAAGGCGCAGTCCCTTGGGCGCGAAGGCAAGCCCGCCCACCGTGGACGGCACCTCCAGCGACTTAGGCTCGCCCTTCTGCAGCAACACATGGGCGACCTTGCCGGCCGAATAGGCGATGGCCCCGTCCGGCCCCAGCGCCACCCGGTCGATCCAGCGGCCCTTCTGCTGCGCCAGTTCGTGGGTGGTGCCGTCGGCGCGCGTCTCCATCACACGCCCGTCGTCGCCGCCGGTCACCAGCCGCCTGCCGTCGGAAACCGCGGCGAGCACGCCGCCGTCGTGGACCGGAACCGGGACCGGCGCTGCCCCCTCCTCCAGCCCGATCAGAAACACCGCGCCGTCCGTGCCCACGAAGGCGGCCTTCGCATCGAGGAAGGCGAGGGCGACGATGCCGGCCTCGAAAGCGAGCGGCCGGACCTTGCTGGTAAGGCTGGACGGGGCGGAAACCATGGTGCTCTGATCCCGGTGATGGACGGGGCGTTCCTTAAGGCACCGATGCGCGCCGCTGGCAAGGTGGCCCCTCCCCCTTGGCCTTCGCACGGCGCGGCCGCATAAGGGCGGCGCGCGCCATGTTCGATACCACGCTTCCCATCGACGCCGTGCTCGGCGACATCCGCTCGACACTCGCGTCCAATCCCTGCGCCGTGCTGGTGGCCCCACCCGGCGCCGGCAAGACCACGCGCGTGCCCCTCGCTTTGCTGGACGAGCCGTGGGCCGTGGGCGGAAAAATCCTCGTGCTGGAGCCGCGCCGCCTGGCCGCCCGCGCCGCCGCGCGGCGCATGGCCCAGACCCTCGGCGAGGCCGTGGGCGGCACCGTGGGCTTCCGGACGCGGCTCGCCTCCGAGGTGTCGCGCCGGACCCGCATCGAAGTGGTCACGGAAGGCATCTTCACCCGCATGGTGCTGGACGACCCCGAACTCTCGGACATCGCGGCCGTGCTGTTCGACGAATTCCATGAGCGCAGCCTGGATGCCGATCTCGGCCTCGCCCTCGCCCTCGATTCCCAGCGCGGGCTCCGGGACGACCTCAGG
>JAEWBL010000700.1 GCA_023391175.1 Pseudomonadota bacterium | reverse complement strand
ACCCCTCGCCGTGCCGGCCAGCCTCGGCTTTGCCGATCTCGGCGGGCTGGATCTGGTGCTGCCCTCCAAGCGCCACGGCTTGCGCGCCATCCTCGAGGCGCAGGCGGCCGAAGCGGGGATCGAGCTGAAGCCCCGCATCGAAATCGACACCCTCTCCGCCATTTGCGAAGTCGTGGCGACCACGGACCTCGCCACCGTGCTGCCCACCATCGCCCTGCATCAGGTGCTGGCGGCGGGACGGGTGCGGGGGCATCCCTTCGCCACCCCGCTCACGCGCTCCATCGCCGTCGTGCATCATCCGCGCCGAGCCATCTCGGCGGCCGCCCATGCGGTGGTGGAGGTGATCCGGCAGGATCTGGTGGATGCCGCCACCTCAGCCGCCACCTTCGTGCGCGCTGCCGCGCCGGTGCCGCCCGTGCGGCGGCGGGGACGGGGAAAGATCAGTCAGGCTGATTGCTTCGATAATCCATAATTATTTGCAGTGATGAGCGCCCGCGCTCTACCACAGCGGGAACGAGACAAGACGAGGAAACGCCATGGCAAACGTGGCAAGAGAACGTGGCGTGAGCGCCGGGACCGTCCCGCCGACTGCCGCACCTGCAGCGGCATCTTCGCCGCCAGCGGCCGCCTGGGGCGCCGGGTCCGGCACCAGCGCCGCCGCGCGGCTGAAGCAGCGGATGCCGACGCTGGACTATCTGGACCGTGCCGCCCGCCGCCGCATTCCCCGCTTCGCCTACGACTTCCTGGAAGGCGGCACCGGCGCCGATGTGGGCATCGCCGAGAACCGCGCGGCGTTGGATGCCGTGAAGCTGGTGCCGCGCTATGGCGCACCCGGTCCGGTGGATTGCGGCGTCGATCTGTTCGGCACCCGCTACAGCGCGCCCATCGGCATCTCGCCGGTGGGCGTGGACGGGCTGGTCTGGCCCGGCGCCACGCAGCTCCTCGCCAAGGCGGCGGCGAAGGCACGCATTCCCTACGTGGTCGGCACCCTCGCCAGCGCCTCCATCGAGGAGGTGGCGGCGCTCGCCGGCGACTGCACCTGGTTCCAGCTTTACGGCCTGCCGGGGCGCGACCATCTCGTGACGCTCGATCTGGTGCGCCGGGCCGACGCGGCCGGGGCCCGCGCCCTCGTCGCGACGCTGGATGCCCCCGTGCGTTCCAAGCGCCCGCGCGATCTCAACAACGGTCTCGTCGTGCCCTTCCGCACCACGGCCCGCACCGTGCGCGACGTGGCGCTCGCCTGGCCGTGGGCGCTGGCGCTGGCGAAGGCCGGCACGCCGCAGTTCGCCAACATGGCGCCCTATGTGGAAGCGCCCGCGACGCTGCCCAAGACCGCCGGTTTCGTGCAGAGCGAAATCAAGGGCACGTTTTCGTGGGAGGCGGTGAAGCGCCTGCGGGATGCCTGGCCGCGCGCGCTGGTGATGAAGGGCATCCTGCATCCGGCCGATGCGGAGATGGCGATTTCCATCGGCGTGGACGGCATCCTCGTCTCCAACCATGGCGGCCGCCAGCTTGATGCGGCACCGGCGGCCATCGACGTCTTGCCCGCCATCGCGGAGGCGGTCGGAAGTCGCGCCACCGTCCTCTACGACAGCGGCATCCGCTCCGGCCTCGATGTGGCCCGCGCGCTGGCTCTGGGGGCGACCAGCACCTTCTGCGGCCGTGCCTTCCTCATCGGTCTCGCCGGCATCGGCGACGGCGGCGCAGACTATGTGGCGGAGATGCTCACCGAGGAAGTGCAGGTGGCCATGGGCCAGCTCGGCGTGCGCGACCTCGCCGCGCTCAAGGGCGTGGAGCGGCGACACGCGGCCGCCTTCGCATTCCGGCCGTGAGGGTCCGCCCCGACGCCGCCGTCCTCGACCGCCTCCGTCAGGCGGTGGGTCCGGCGGGAGTGCTGGAAAGCCCGGCGGATACCGAGCCCTTCTGCACCTCTTTCGGCGCGACCTTCCACGGCGCTGCGGCCCTCGTGCTGCGCCCGGCCTCCACGCAGGCAGTGGCCGACGTGGTGCGCCTCTGCGCCGCGGCGCGCATCCCCATCGTGCCGCAGGCCGGCAATACCGGCCTTGCCGGTGGTGCCCAGCCCGATGGCTCGGGCACGGCCGTGATCCTGAGCGTCGACCGCATGCGCAATGTGCGGGCGGTGGACGTGGCCAACGACACCGTCACGGTCGAAGCCGGCGTGACGCTGGCCGAGGTGCAGGCCGAGGCGGAGCGGGTGGACCGCCTGTTCCCGCTCACTCTCGCCTCGGAAGGCTCCTGCCGCATCGGCGGCAACCTCGCCACCAATGCCGGCGGTACGCAGGTTCTGCGCTATGGCAACATGCGCGCCCTCGCCCTCGGGCTGGAGGTGGTTCTGCCGGACGGGCGCATCTGGGACGGCCTACGCGGCCTTCGCAAAGACAATGCGGGCTACGACCTGAAGCAGCTCTTCATCGGCTCGGAGGGCACGCTCGGGATCATCACCGCGGCGGTGCTGCGCCTGTTTCCCCGCCCGCGCACCACGGCCACCGCGATGGCCGCCATTCCGGATCCGGCAGCGGCCATCGCGCTGCTGGGACGCGCGAAAGCGCGGCTGGGGGACAGCCTCTCCGCCTTCGAGCTGATGCGCGCGCCGAGCCTCACCCATGCCATCGCCGCCGTGCCGGGCCTCGTCGCGCCCTTCGCCGAGGCGCACCCGTGGGTGCTGCTGGTGGAGGCCAGCGCGCAGGAGGGCGGCGACAGCCTCGCGGCAGGCCTGGAGGCGCTGCTGGGGCAGGGGCTGGAGGATGGGCTGGTGCTTGATGCCGTCATCGCCGCCTCCGGCGCACAGCGGCGCAATCTCTGGGCGCTGCGCGAGGCGCAGGCGGAAGCGCAGGCCCATGCGGGCAAAGGCGTGAAGCACGACATCAGCGTGCCCGTC
>JAEWBL010000660.1 GCA_023391175.1 Pseudomonadota bacterium | reverse complement strand
ACCCACGAGAGCCTGACCCGCATCGCCGAGCGCCTCGTGATGGTGGAGGCGGCCGAGCGCAGCCTCTCCGACCTGTCCGCGCAGGTGTTCTCGCTGAAGGAGACGCTGGCCAACAAGCAGGCCCGCGGCGCGTTCGGGCAGGCCCGCATGGAGGCCATCGTCGCCGACGGGCTGCCGCGCGGCAGCTTCGCCTTCCAGCACACCCTGTCCAACGGGCGGCGGCCGGACTGCGCCATCTTCCTGCCGGGCGACCCGCGCCCGCTGCTGGTGGATTCCAAATTCCCGCTGGAGGCCGTCACCGCCTTCCGCGAAGCGCCGAGCCCCGAGCACCGCAAGGCCGCCGGCCAGCGCCTGCGCAACGATCTCTTGAAGCACGTCTATGACGTGGCCGAGCGCTATTTCATCCCCGGCGAGACGCAGGATGTGGCGCTCATTTTCGTGCCGTCGGAATATGTCTACGCCGAGATCAGCGAGCATTTCGACGGCGTGGTGCAGGAGGCCTATCGGCTGCGTGTGGTGCTCGTCTCCCCTTCGTTGCTGATGCTGGCCGTACAGGTGGTGCAGGCCATCGCGAAAGACGCCCGCATGCGCGAGGAGGCGGACCGCGTGCGGACGGAGGTCGCCGCCCTCGTGGACGATGTGAGCCGCCTGCGCGAGCGGGTGGGTGACCTCGCCAAGCATTTCGCGCAGGTGGGTGACGACGTGCAGCGCGTCATCGTCTCCGCCGACAAGATCGCCCGGCGCGGGCTGCGGCTGGAGCAGCTGGATTTCGACGCGCCGGGCCCGCCGCCCTCCGCGCCTCCCCAGTGAGGGCAGCCCCATGCAGAAGCACCGCATCTATACGACCAGCTTCGCCAGCGTTTACCCGCTCTATATCGCCAAGGCCGAGCGCAAGGGGCGCACCCAGGCGGAGGTCGACGAGATCATCCGCTGGTTGACCGGCTATTCCGATGCAGAGTTGCGCGCCCTTGCCGCCAGCAGGACGGACTTCGAGACCTTTTTCGCTGAGGCGCCCACACCCAATCCGGCCCGCGCGCTCATTACGGGCGTCGTCTGCGGCGTGCGGGTGGAGGACGTCGCCGAGCCGACCATGCGGGAAATAAGGTATCTCGATAAGCTCATCGACGAACTGGCGCGCGGGCGTCCGCTGGAGAAGATCCTGCGCAAGGGCTGAGGCTGTTGATGTGGCCTCCCTGGGCGCCTGCGGCATCTTGCGCGGCGGCGTTCGAGGCGGGATGCTGGCAGCCGAGATGAATCGCGCGCCGGTTGTGGCGCGCCCGTGACCTTTAAGGACGAAATGCCCGAACTGCCCGAGGTGGAAACCGTCCGCCGCGGCCTGATGCCCGTCTTGCAGGGCGCCGTGATCGAAAGCGCCGAAGCGCGCCGCCCGGACCTGCGCTGGCCGCTGCCGGAGAATTTTGCCGAACGCCTGGCGGGTCGCCGCGTGGAGGCCATCGGCCGCCGCGCCAAATACCTGCTCGCCGATCTCGATGGGGGCGAGGTGATGATCCTGCACCTCGGCATGTCAGGCTCCATCCGGGTGGAGGGGGCAAAGGCGCTTCGGCCGGGCGCCTTCCATTATCCGCGCGCCGAGGCGGGGCCGCACGATCACGTGGTGCTGCACCTCGCCGGCGGCACCACCGTCACCTTCAACGACCCGCGCCGCTTCGGCGCCATCCTGATCGTCCCTTACGACCGGCTGGAGAGCCATCCGCTGCTCGCCGGGCTCGGCCCGGAGCCGCTGGGCAATGCCTTCCACGCGGACTATCTTGCAAGCGTCTTCGCTCGCCGCAACACCTCGCTGAAGGCCGCGCTGCTGGACCAGAAGCTCGTCGCCGGGCTCGGCAACATCTATGTGTGCGAGGCCCTGTTCCGCGCGGGCCTCTCGCCGCGTCGTCTCGCCCACACCATCGTGACGAGCGACGGCAAGCCGACGCCGCGGATGGAACGCCTCGTCACCGCCATCCGCGACGTGCTGCGCGAGGCCATCCAGGCGGGCGGCTCCTCGCTCCGCGACCACAAGCAGGTGAGCGGCGAGCTCGGCTATTTCCAGCACACCTTCCGCGTCTACGGCCGCGAGGGCGAGCCCTGCCGGACCCGGCACTGCAAGGGCATCGTCCGGCGCATCGTGCAGGGCGGGCGCTCCACCTTCTACTGCCCCGTCTGCCAGCGATAGCGCAGCCTCGCACGGCCGCTGTGCGAGGCTGCCACTTCGCATCAACGCCGAGGCACGGTAGAGCACGTCACCCGCGCGCGCGAAGCGCCGCCGAGGCTATCGACCGGTGTCACGCCGGCTGAGGAGGAGATGAGGATGGCTTACGAGACGATCCTGTTGGAGGTGGACGAGCGGGTCGGCATCATCCGGCTGAACCGCCCGCAGGCTCTGAATGCGCTGAACGCCCAGCTCATCAACGAGCTGAACGCCGCCCTCGACGTGCTGGAGCACGATCGCGCCATCGGCTGCATCATCCTCACCGGCTCGGAGAAGGCGTTCGCCGCCGGCGCCGACATAAAGGCGATGCAGAACTTCACCTATCCGGACACGTATCTCGACGACTACATCACCTCCTGGGAGCGTCTCTCGCGCACCCGCAAGCCGGTGATCGCGGCGGTGGCCGGCTTCGCGCTGGGTGGCGGCTGCGAGCTTGCCATGATGTGCGATTTCATCCTCGCCGCCGACACGGCGAAGTTCGGCCAGCCGGAGATCAAGCTCGGCGTCATGCCC
>JAEWBL010000645.1 GCA_023391175.1 Pseudomonadota bacterium | reverse complement strand
AACCCCAACATTCCCGTTCCCCACGACATTCCTTTGCCCATGCCGGCGCCGGAACCGGTGCTGGTCCTGGTGCTGATCGTCTTCTTCCTCATGCATATCGCCTTCGTGAACTTCATGGTGGGCGGGGCATTGCTGTCCTTCATCTATGAAGCGCGCGGGCTCAGGCAGAAGCGCTACGACCGGCTCGCCTATGAGATCGCCTCTACCATCACCGCCAACAAGAGCATCGCGGTGGTGCTGGGGGTGGGGCCGCTGCTGGCGATCAACACGCTCTATACGGTCTATTTCTACAGCGCGAACGCGCTCACCGGCGCGCTGTGGGTGTCCATCATCCCGCTGGTGGTGATCGCCTTCGTGCTCACCTACATCCACAAGTATCTCTGGCACCGGATGGAGCGGCTGAAGGCCCTGCACCTCGCCATTTCCGGCGTGGCGTGCCTGCTCTTCCTGTTCATCCCGCTGATTTTCCTCGCCAACGTCAACCTGATGCTGTTCCCCGAGAAATGGGGCGAGGTGCACGGCTTCCTCTCCGCCCTCGCCTTGCCCAACGTGCTGCCGCGCTATGCCCATTTCGTGCTGGCGTGCCCGGCCATGGCGGGGCTGTTCCTCGTCTGGCTGTTCCGCCGGCGGAGCGAGGCGGAGATCGCCGACACCGGCTTCAGCCGGGCCGAGCTGATCCGCCTCGGCTACCGCTGGGCGTTCTGGCCCACCATGGCTCAGTTCCTCGTCGGCCCCGTGGCGCTCTTCACCCTGCCGCAGACGAGCGGGCCGCAGGCCGGCGCCTTCGGCCTGTTCGGCCTCTCCATCCTCGTGTCGCTGGCGCTGTGCGTGGTGATGATCCGCGAAATCCGCGGGCCGGATGGCGCCATCGGCCGCATGTTTGGCCTTGCCGCGTCCCTGATGCTGGTGGTGGTGGTGCTGATGGGCGCCGGGCGGCACCTCTATCGCGAGGCGGCGGTGAGCGAACATCGCGAGATGGTCCGCGCCAAGACGCTCGACTACATGCGCAAGGCCGAGGAGGCGCGCCGGCAGGCGGCGGCAGCCACCGCCGGGGCGGGGAGATGATCCCGGGCCACGGGGCGGGGCCTTCCCCCACGGCGGAAAGGTCGCGTTGCCGGACCGGCCGCCGGGGCGCTAGTGGTCGCGGTCAAGCTGCCGCAACCGGGGAGTGATGTCGGCATGAGCGTGACGGCCATCGAGAGCGACGCCACGCGCGACAATCTGCGGCTGCTGATCTCGCTGCGCTGGCTCGCCGTGGCGGGGCAGATCGTGGCCATCGCCGTCGTGCATCTGTGGCTGGGCATCGCCCTGCCGCTGGCGGAGATGGGGCTTGTCGTCCTGTTCCTGATCGGCCTCAACCTCGTCAGTCTCCACCGCGCGCTCGGGGCGGCGGAGGTCACCGAGACCGAACTCGGCATCGAGCTGCTGCTGGACGTGGCCGCGCTGACCCTCCAGCTCTACCTCAGCGGCGGCGCCACCAACCCCTTCATCTCCCTGTTCTTGCTGCAGGTGATCCTGGGGGCGGTGCTGCTCGCGCCGCCCATGGCCTGGATCATCGTGCTGGTCACCAGCCTGTCCTTCATCTGGCTGACCCACTTCTACCGGCCGATCGATTTCGGCAGCCACGGCGGCGCGCATCATCATGGCGAGCGCACGTTCTTCGACCTGCACGTGCAGGGCATGTTCCTCTGCTTCCTTCTCGCCTCGGTGCTCGCGGTGGCGTTCGTGACCCGCATCACCTCCAATCTGCGGCGGCGCGATGCCCACCTCGCCGAGGCCCGGCGGCGCGCGGCGGAGGAGGAGCACATCGTGCGCATCGGCCTCCTCGCCTCCGGCGCCGCCCATGAACTCGGCACGCCGCTGGCGACGCTCTCGGTGATCCTGAACGACTGGCAGCACATGCCGCGCTTCCGCGACGACCCGGTCTTTTCGGGGGAGCTTCAGGAGATGCAGGCGGAGATCGGCCGCTGCAAAAGCATCGTCTCCCATATCCTGATGGTCGCCGGCGAGGCGCGGGCGGAAGCGGCGCAGCGCGGCCCGCTGTCCGACTTCCTGGACGGGATGGTGGAGAACTGGGCGAAGAGCCGCCGGCCCGCCGCGCTGGATTATGCCAACGCGACGTCGAAGGGCGCGGCCATCACCGGCGACGGCGTGATCCAGCAGGCGCTGTTCAACGTGCTCGACAACGCGCTGGAGGCCTCGCCCGCCGGCATCGGCATCCGCGCGGCGGAGGAGGGCGATGACCTCGTGATCCGCGTCACCGACAAGGGGCCGGGCTTCGCCCCCGACGCCCTGACGCAGCTGGGCAAGCCCTTCCAGTCCAGCAAGGGAGAGGCGGGGCGGGGGCTGGGCCTGTTCCTCACCATCAATGTCCTGCGCAAGCTGGGCGGGGATATCGAGGCCGGCAACCTGCAGGGCGGCGGCGCCTTCGTGGAACTGCGCCTGCCGCTGGAGGCGCTTGCCGTGGACCATGCCGATGTCGCCTGACACCAACCTGCTCCTGGTGGAGGACGATGCGGCCTTTGCCCGCGCCCTCCAGCGCTCGTTCGAGCGCAGGGGCTACAGCGTCCGCCACTGCGGTCGCATCGGCGACCTGCCCGAGGTGCTCGGCGATTTCCGCCCCGGCCGCGCCGTGGTCGACCTGAAGCTGTTCGACGCCTCGGGCCTCGAATGCGTGCAGCACCTGCACGCCTTCGATCCGCAGATGAAGATCGTGGTGCTGACCGGCTTCGCCAGCATCGCGACGGCGGTGGAGGCGATCAAGCTCGGCGCCTGCCACTATCTCGCCAAGCCCTCCAACGCCGACGACATCGAGGCCGCTTTCGCCCGGCAGGGGGGCAATCCGGACGTGCCGCTCGGCGTGCGGCCCAGCTCCATCAAGACGCTGGAATGGGAGCGCATCCACGAAACCCTGGCGGAGACCGACTTCAACGTCTCCGAGACCGCCCGCCGCCTCGGCATGCACCGCCGCACCCTGGCCCGAAAGCTCGCCAAGCGCCGCGTCACCTAGGGCAGGGGCTGCAGTTGTGCGATGCAGCATGCGCGATGTTGCGCCGCATTTGGCGGCCGAAGGCGCTGGGTATATGATTGGTCTTCAAAACCAAGCTCGTGACCCAGATGAACACCGAAGACGAATTGCGAAAGGTCCTGATGCCGCTGGTGCTTGTGGCGGCGCTGTTCGCGGCCGCCGCACCGCGCGCGGTCGGTCAGCCGATCTCGCTCTCGGCCGTCTCGAAGACGATCGCCCAGTGGGGCGAGGCTTACGCGGCGTCCGAATCCATGCTCCAGCTGGGCAACTGAGCAGCCTCAGCGCGCCCGCGTCTCACCGAGATCGCCGGACGCCCGTGAGGTTTGCCACACGCCGCCGGCCTTCTCCGCCGCGGCGGCGGGGATCGACCGGGCGGCCTGGGAGAAGGTGACCTGGGCGCAGGTGAGCGCGATCATGTGGAACACGTCGTCCTCCGAGCAGCCGCGCGAGAGATCGTTGGCGGGCTTTGCGAGCCCCTGAAGCACCGGCCCGATGGCCTTCGCCCCGCCCATCCGCTGGGCGATCTTGTAGCCGATGTTCGCGGCGTCGAGATTGGGGAAGACGAACACGTTCGCATCCCCGCGGATCGCCGAGCCCGGCGCCTTGGCCGCGCCCACGGCCGCGACGAAGGCGGCATCGAACTGCAATTCCCCCTCGATCACCAGATCCGGCTCCGCCTGCCGCACCAGGCGCACCGCCTCCACCACCTTGTCCACCCGCTGGTGCCGCGCGCTGCCGTTGGTGGAGAAGGAGAGCATGGCCACCTTCGGCATCAGGCCGGTCATGGCCGTGTAGGAGTGCGCGGCGGCGCGCGCGATGTCGGCCAGCTCCGCCGCGTCCGGGTCGATCACCAGCCCGCAGTCGGAGAACACATAGGCCCCCTTCTGCTGGTGGTAATCCTCGCACAGGATCATGAGGAAGAAGCTGGATACGATCTTCGCCCCCGGCGCGAGACCGATGATCTGGAGCGCGGCGCGCACCGTCTCGGCGGTGGTCGCCACCGCGCCGCCGACCGTGCCGTCGGCGTCGCCCTGACGCACCATCATGGCGGCGAACGCCAGGGGCTCGCGCATGCGCCGCCACGCCGCCGCAAGGTCCATGCCCTTGGCGTGGCGCAAGAGGTGCAGGGCCTCGGCATAGGCCCGAAGGCGCGGGGATGTGGCGGGATCCTCGATGGCGATGCCCCGCGCGTCACCATCGAGGGCCGCCATCACCTCCTCGTGGGGGCCGAGGAGGATCGGCCGGGCAATCCCTTCCTCCACGGCGCGGCGGGCGCCGGCCGCGATGCGCGGGTCGCTCCCCTCGGGCAGGACGATGCTGCGGGGGGCGGCACGCGCGGCGTCGATGATGCGGTCGAGGGCGAGCATGGCCTGCATCTCGGGGCTGGAGCTGGGGCAGGAAAAGGTCGGGCGGAGCGTGCGGAGGGGCGGCCCCGCCCGGGTCTCAGTCAGCGCGCGATCTGCTCGCGCATGTCGGCGCGCGCGATGCCGGCCACCGGCACCGGCTTCTTCATGGCATCCCGGCGGAAGGGTTCGCCGAGTTCCTGGTTCAGCACCACCTCGATGAAGGTGGTGATGCCCTTCTTCTGCTCCTCGGCGGCGGTGTGGATGGCCTCCTTCAGGCTCTCCGGCGTATCCACCCGCACCCCCTTGAAGCCGCAGCCCTCGGCGATCTTCGCGTAGGAGAGCTTGGGGTCCAGCTCGGTGCCGACGAAGTTGTTGTCGTACCAGAGCGTCGTGTTGCGCTTCTCGGCGCCCCACTGGAAATTGCGGAACACCACCATGGTCACCGGCGGCCATTCCTCGCGGCCGATGGAGGTCATCTCGTTGATGGAGATGCCGAAGGCGCCGTCGCCGGCAAAGCCGAACACCGGCACGTCGGGGCAGCCGATCTTGGCGCCGATGATGGCCGGGAAGGCGTAGCCGCAGGGGCCGAACATGCCCGGCGCCAGATATTTCCGGCCGATCTCGAAGCTCGGATAGGCATTGCCGATGGCGCAGTTGTTGCCGATGTCCGTGGACATGATGACGTCCTTCGGCAGCGCCGACTGGATCGCCCGCCACGCCTGACGGGGCGACATGCGGCCGGCGTCGCGGGCGCGGGCGTCCTCGTTCCAGCGGGTGCCGGGATCGTCGTCCTCATGGTCCATGGAGGCGAGCTGCTGGAGCCAGCGCGAGCGGGTCTGGTGGATCAGCGCGCGGCGCTCCGCCCGGCCCGCGTCACCGGCGCCGGGTGCGAGCTGGCCGAGCAGCTGGCCGGCGACTTCCTTGGCATCGCCGCAGATGCCCACGGTGATCTTCTTGGTGAGGCCGATGCGGTCCGGGTTGATGTCCACCTGGATGATCTTCGCCTGCTTCGGCCAGTAGTCGATGCCGTAGCCGGGCAAGGTGGAGAAGGGGTTGAGGCGGGTGCCCAGCGCCAGCACCACGTCGGCCTGGGCGATCAGCTCCATGGCGGCCTTGGAGCCGTTGTAGCCGAGCGGGCCGACGGCGAGCGGATGGCTGCCGGGGGCGGCGTCGTTGTGCTGGTAGCCGGCACAGACGGGGGCATCCAGCCGCTCGGCGAGCGCCATGGCCTCGCCGATGGCGTTGCCGATGACCACGCCCGCGCCGTTGAGGATCACCGGGAATTTCGCCTGCGAAAGGATTTCCGCCGCCTCGGCGATGGCGTTGCGGCCGCCGGCGGGACGCTCGAGGCGCACGATCTGCGGCAGCTCGATGTCGATCACCTGGGTCCAGAAATCACGGGGCACGTTGATCTGCGCCGGGGCGCAGGCGCGCCAGGCCTTCTCGATGACGCGGTTGAGCAC
>JAEWBL010000514.1 GCA_023391175.1 Pseudomonadota bacterium | reverse complement strand
TGGCGCGCAAGGGCAGCCTGGAGCCGGAGGATGAATCCGGCCTCGTGCTGGAAGGCTTCTGCCTGTTCGAGGACCCGCCCAAGCCCAGCGCAGCCCATGCCCTCGCGCGGCTCGCGGCGGCGGGTGTGAAGGTCAAGGTGCTGTCGGGGGACGATCCCACGGTGGTCGCCCGCGTCGCAGGGGAACTCGGCCTCGACGCCGCGGACATCCTCTCGGGGGCCGAGGTGGCTCACCTCAGCGACGATGCCCTGCGCGTCCGGGTGCGCAGCGTGAACGTCTACGGCCGCATGACGCCCAACCAGAAGGTGCGGGTGGTGCGGGCGCTTATGGCCGATGGCGAGACCGTCGGCTTCCTCGGCGACGGGGTGAACGACGCCCCGGGCCTGAAGCTCGCCGACGTCGGCCTCTCGGTGGACGGCGCGACCGGCGTCGCCCGCGCCGCCGCCGACATGATCCTGCTCGCGCCCGACCTCGACGTGGTGGCAGACGGGGTGGAGGAGGGACGGCGGACCTTCGCCAACATCCTGAAATATGTGCGGATGGGCGCCAGCTCCAACTTCGGCAACATGCTCTCCATGGCCGCAGCCAGCCTCTTCCTGCCGTTCCTGCCGCTGCTCGCCACCCAGATCCTGCTCAACAACCTGCTCTACGACCTCTCCGAGGTCGGCATTCCCTTCGACGCCGTGGACGAGGCGGACCTCGCCGCGCCCCAGCAGTGGGACATGAAGGGTCTGGTGCGGTTCGCGGCGGTGATGGGGCCGCTCTCCTCGCTGTTCGACATCCTCACCTTCGGCGTGCTGCTGGTGGTGCTCGGCACCGGGGTGGATGCCTTCCGCACGGCGTGGTTCCTGGAATCCATCGCCACGCAGGTGCTGGTGGTGTTCCTCATCCGCACCCGTCTGCCCTTGGGCGAAGCGCCGCCGGACCGGGCCCTGGTCATCTCGGCCCTAGGCGCGCTGGCCGTCGCCTTCGTGGTGCCCCTGAGCGGTCTCGGCGGCTGGTTCGGCTTCGTGCCGCTCCCGGCCACCACCCTCATTGCCGTCGCCGCCATCACCCTGGTCTACCTCGCCTGCGCGCAATGGGTGAAGCGCTACGCCATGGGCGCGATACCGACGGGCGTGGCGTCCGCCCATGGACATGAAAACGGCCGCCGATGAAGCGGCGGCCGTTGTCTGCCGTGAAGGGGGTAACCGCTCAGAGCTTGAACGGAACCACGGTCTGCTGCTGTTCGCCGAGGCCCTCGATGCCAACGCGCATCACGTCGCCTGCCTTCAGGAAGCGCGGCGGCTTGAAGCCGAGGCCGACGCCGGGCGGGGTGCCGGTGGTGATGACGTCGCCGGGATCGAGCACCATGAACTGGCTGATGTAGTGCACCAGGAACGGGATGCGGAAGATCATGGTCTTCATGGAGCCGTTCTGCACGCGCTCGCCGTTCACTTCGAGCCACATGGCGAGGGTGGAGGTGTCGGCGATCTCGTCGGTGGTGACGAGCCAGGGGCCGAGCGGGCCGAAGGTCTCGCAGCCCTTGCCCTTCATCCACTGGCCGGAGCGCTCGATCTGGAAATGGCGCTCGGAGACGTCGTTGCAGATGCAGTAGCCGGCAACGTGATCGAGGGCTTCCTTCTCCTCGACATAGCGGGCGCGCTTGCCGATGACGAAGGCGAACTCCACCTCCCAATCGAGCTTCAGCGAGCCCTTCGGGATCATCACGTCGTCATTCGGGCCGACGATGCAGTTCGGCGCCTTGTTGAAGAGCACCGGCTCTTCGGGGATCGGATTGTTGGTCTCGGCGGCGTGGTCCGCGAAATTGAGGCCGACCGCGACGAAATTGCCGGGACGGGCGACGCAGGCGCCGAGACGCGCGCCCTCGGGCGCGAGGGGCAGGGACGCGGGATCGAGGGCGGCGATCTTCTTCAGGCTCTCGGGGGCGAGCGTCTCGCCGTTGAGGTCCGCGATGACGCCGGAAAGGTCGCGAACCTTGCCGTTTGAATCGATTAGACCCGGCTTCTCTCGTCCAAAGTCGCCGAAGCGGACCAGCTTCATCGGGGGGACTCCTGATGGAATTGTATGGCGTCGTTCTTGTTCGGGCGGGCGGCGCAGGTCGGCAGCTCCGTCCAAGGCGGCGCACGCTGGCGCGGTCTTGTGCTTAGGTCAATGGCGGGGCCAGATAATTTTCGCGGCCGCGGGGCCGGCGCCTGGGTGCCCGGAGGTGACGCAGGGGTGCCTCTTGCGACGTGCCGGAGCCAATATGCCGCGGGCCTGCGAGCCCCGAAGCGCGGTGGCGTGCCCACCCTGCGCAGCAGCCGCCAGAGATGAAGGGGTGCGATTCGACAGGTCGCGCCGCCTGATACGGGGCGCAACGACTTCACCAATGTGGCCTTCGACTATTAGCCGTCTTTCCAATGCAGAAATGGCATGCGTCTAATCTGTGCACGGCGCAGGATTGGGCAGGCGGCCTTCCTTTTCGAAGGCCGACGTCATAAAAGGGATACACGACTCCGGCTAAGTCCGAAGCGTCAACGGCAAGCGTGCAGGCCCTTCGGTAAGGTCCATCGGTGGGTCCGCCGGCGAACTGGAACGGGGCGCCTTACGGGCGCCAAGATGCCGCCTTAGCCGGGTTCAGCCGTTACGGCCGCACCGGCGGGCCGCGGGAAGGTGGAGGTATCGGGCGTGAGCGACAGTCCTGAAGCGCGCCGCTATCGCGCCCTCTTCATCTCCGACGTGCATCTCGGTACGAAGGGCTGCCAGGCCGAACTTCTCCTCGATTTCCTCAAGTACAACGAAGCCGACACCGTCTATCTCGTCGGCGACATTGTCGACGGCTGGCGGTTGAAGGCCAACTGGTACTGGCCGCAAAAGCACAACGACGTGGTGCAGAAGCTGCTGCGCAAGGGCCGCAAGGGCGCGCGCATGGTGTATCTGCCGGGCAATCACGACGAATTCCTGCGCGACTATTACGGTACCCATTTCGGCGGTATCGAAGTGGTGGAGACTGCCATCCACGAGGCGGCCGACGGCAAGCGCTATCTGGTGATCCATGGCGACGTGTTCGATCTGGTCGTGCGCCACGCCAAGTGGCTCGCCTTCCTCGGCGACTGGGCGTACACCGCCGCGCTCGGCATCAACACCTATCTCAACAAGATCCGCCGCCGCCTCGGCCTAACCTACTGGTCGCTGAGCCAGTGGGCAAAGCTCAAGGTGAAGAACGCGGTCAACTATATCGGCAAGTTCGAGGAGGCGGTGGCCGAGGAGGCCAAGCGCTATCAGGTCGACGGCGTGATCTGCGGCCACATCCACCACGCCGCCATCCACGACCAGTTCGGCGTCCGCTACGTGAATTGCGGCGACTGGGTGGAGAGCTGCACTGCCGTCGCCGAGCACGAGGACGGCCGCCTTGAGATCATCTCCTGGACGCGCAAGCTCGAGAAGAGTGCGCCGGCCGAGGAGGGCGAGGTCGTCGAGGGGGCGCGCGCGGCGGCCTGATGCGGGTTCTTGTGGCCACCGATGCGTGGCATCCCCAGATCAACGGCGTGGTGCGTTCCCTGGAGCATACCGCCCGAGAGGCGGAGAACCTCGGGGCGGACATGCAGTTCCTCACCCCGCAGGGCTTCCGCACCGTTCCGCTGCCCACCTACAACGAGATCAGGCTCGCCCTCGCCACGCCGCGCATGATCATGCGGCGCATCGAGGCGCTGCAGCCGGACTTCGTGCATATCGCGACCGAGGGGCCGATCGGCATCCTGGTGCGCCGGGCCTGCATCGCCTCGCGCCGCACCTTCACCACCTCCTATCACACGAAATTCCCGGAATATCTCGCCGCCCGTGCCCCGGTGCCGGAGCGGCTGACCTATGCGTGGCTGCGCTCGTTCCACAATGCCGGCGGCGGCGTCATGGTCTCCACCGCCACGCTGGAGCGGGATCTGGAAGCGCGCGGCTTCAAGCGGCTGATGCGCTGGTCACGCGGCGTGGATGCGGACCTGTTTCGCCCGCGTCCGGAAGCGACGCTGAACCTGCCGCGGCCGGTCTATCTCTTCGTCGGCCGGGTCGCGGTGGAGAAGAACATCGAGGCGTTCCTCAATCTCGATCTTCCCGGCTCCAAGGTGGTGGTGGGCAACGGTCCGGCCCTCGCCAGCCTGAAGGAGCGCTTCCCGGCGGTGCATTTCCTTGGCTCGAAGGAAGGCGAGGATCTGGCGCAGGTCTATTCCGCCTGCGACGTCTTCTGTTTCCCGAGCCGCACCGACACCTTCGGCATCGTGCTGCTGGAGGCGCTGGCCAGCGGCCTGCCGGTTGCCGCCTATCCGGTGACGGGCCCGACCGACGTTCTGGCGGACGCCACCGAAACCGTGGGCATTCTCGATGAGGATCTGCGCACCGCCTGCCTCAAGGCGCTGGAACTGTCGCCCGCCGCCGCCCGCCGCTTCGCGCTGCGCTATACGTGGCGGGAGAGCGCGCGCCAGTTTCTGGACAATGTGCTGATCGCCCATGACATCGGACCCATCGCGCGGCGCTATCGCCTTCGGCGGCGGCG
>JAEWBL010000477.1 GCA_023391175.1 Pseudomonadota bacterium | reverse complement strand
CGAAGCCGGCCAGCGTGCGGCTGAGCAGGATGCCGGCTAGGATGCCCGAGAGCACCGTTCCCACCGTCGCCCCCCGCTTCTCCGGCGGGGCAAGATGGGCGGCGAAGGGCACGATCTGCTGCGCCACCGTGGAGCCGAGGCCGAGCAGGAGGGAGGCCGCGAGCAGTGCCAGCGCGCCCTGCGCGAGGGCGGAGAGGGCGGCCGCTGCGGCGACGGCGACGAAATGCAGGACGATGAGCCGCCGCCGTTCCAGCTGATCCGCCAGCGGCACCAGCAGGAAGAGGCCGGCGGCATAGCCGAGCTGCGTCACGGTGGGCACCAGCGGCGTCAGGGGGCCGGGCAGGTCCGCTTCCATCACCGCCAGCATCGGCTGGTTGTAATAGATGTTCGCCACGGCGACGCCCGCGGCGGCGGCCATGGCGAAGATGCGGGCGAAGCCCAATTGGTTGGGACTCTGTGCGGAAGCGGGCATGAATGGTCTCTGGCCGGACCGGCCGGGGCGGGGAGACGGCGCGGGCTGGCGGAGAGGCGCCAGAGGCCCGCTGCTCAGTCTGTCGGGGGCAAGTTGCGGCGCAACATAGCCCAAGCCCGCCACGCTCGCGAGTGGCGGGCGCGCGCAGCCGGCCTCCATGCCGCGCGTCCGATGCAGAGCTACGAGGAGCGATCCCGCTCGTCAGGCCACCGGCAAGGCGAAGGGCTCGCCCTCGAAGGCGTCGGCGCCCCGGCCGATGGCATGAATGGCGGCGACCATGCGGCCGTCGCGCTGCAGCGCGGCATCGGCGAGGGAGACGATGCGCGGATTGGGCGTCGCGGTGGGCGAGGCATGGCGCAGCCGCTGGGCCAGCTCCATCTCGTCGCGATCCGGCAGCAGGGCGCAGAGCGTGGCATAGGCCGCCGCGGTGGAGCGCGAGATGCCGGCGTAGCAATGGATCACCAGCGGCGTCTGCCGCGGCCAGGCGCGCACGAACTCGAACAGCTCGAGCATGTGCGCCTCGCCCGGCGCCACCAGCCCCTCGATCTCCTCGGCGATGTCGTTGATGCCGAGGAAGAGATGGTTGGTGGGGTCGACATTGCTCGGCCGGGTCAGCACCGTGCCGCCATTGATGAGGGTGATGACATGCCGCGCGCCGGTCTGTTCCACCGTTTCGTGCAGCTTGGCGAGGGAGCAGACATGGATCATGGCGCAAGCTCCTCGAATCTCTTGAGGAAACGGGCTTTCGCCGTTTCCGCCTCCCAGGGGGTGAGATAATCCTTTTCCACCCCAGCGTCGAGGCGGGCGGGTCGGCCGAAGAAGGCCTTGGCCTCCTCCTCCGCGAATCCCGCCAGCCGCGTCGCCTCGAAATAGGCCGAGGCGCGGTCCGCCGCCTTGACGATCTTCAAAAGTTGATCGGGCCACCCCACCGGCAGCGAGAAGCGCACGCAGATGGCCCCGAGGAGGCGCGCCTCCACCGCCTTGTAGTCGCCCCCCAGCACCGCCTTGAAGGGGGAGATCATGTCGCCGATGACGTATTCCGGCGCGTCGTGCAGCAGCACGCACAGGCGCCAGCGGGCGTCGAGATCCGGATGGGAGCGGCGGGAAATCTTCTCCACCAGCAGGGAATGCTGGGCCACGGAGAAGATGTTGGCGCCCGAAGTCTGGCCGTTCCAGCGCGCCACGCGGGCAAGGCCGTGGGCGATGTCCTCGATCTCCACGTCGAGGGGGGAGGGGTCGAGCAGATCGAGCCGGCGGCCGGAGAGCATGCGCTGCCACGCGCGCGGCGCGGCACCGGTGCGGGGGCGGGCGGCTTTGGGAACGGGTTTGGCGGGGACGTCAGGCTCGGTCACGAATCGCGTGCTCCTCGGATCGGGGAAAGGTAAGCTCCGGCCGAAACGCCACAAGCCGCCCGTCACGGGTGGACGCCGCCCATTTCGGTCCGAGATTCGCCATGTCCGACACCCTTGAGAGCGAGACGCCGGCTCCCCCGCGCGTCGAGGTGCGCCCGACGCTCGCTGCCAGCGCTGCCGTGTTCCGCGGCCCCCTCGTGCTGCTCGCCCGCCGCGCCGCCAATCCCGGCGCCGGATTGTGGAGCCTGCCCGGCGGGCGGGTGGAGCCGGGCGAGACGGTGGCAGAGGCCGCCGTGCGCGAGGTGATGGAAGAGGTGGGCGTGGAGGCCGAGATCGTCGGCCTTGCCGCCGCCCGCGACATCATCGTCCGCAGCCGGGACGGCGAGCTGAAGGCCCATTTCGTGGTGCTCGCCCACGCCGCCCGCTGGCGCGGCGGGGAGCCCATGCCCGGCGAGGAGGCGGCTGAGGTGGGCTGGTTCCGGCCCAATGAGGTCGCTGGCCTCACCACCACCGAGGGGCTTGCCGAGGTGGTGGCCAAGGCCGCGCTGCTGATGGGCGAGATGTGAGCCGCGGCTTCGCCCCCTTGACCCGGCGCGCCGCGGGCCGCAGGAGTTAGGGCGGAACCATGCTGAAGCGCGCCCTTTCTCTCCTTCTCGCCGCCGGCCTCGTGCTCGCCGGCACCGCATCGTCGCGCGCCGCCGGTCCGACGGAAGGCGCGCCGCCGCCCTATGACGGCGACCTGATGCGGCTCGCGGAGATTCTCGGCGCCCTTCATTACCTGCGGCCCTTGTGCGGCGTCACCGCCGAGGCGCAGCGCTGGCGCAACGAAATGCAGGCGCTCATCGACACCGAGCAGCCCTCGGACGCCCGCCGCTCCAAGATCATCGCCAGCTTCAACCGCGGCTATTCCAGCTACGCCGAGGTCTACCGCAGCTGCACGCCGGCTGCGCGCATGGCGGTGGATCGCCAGCTCGACGAGGGCGGGCGGCTCACTCACGAAATCGTGGTGCGGTATGGGGGGAATTGACCCCTTTCGTGTTAACCTTTTGGTCAGAACTCGCCTGAATCCCCCAGCGTGAAGTGCTAGATATCCAGTGCGCCGTTCGGTTCTGCGGCGCGGAGGCAGCCAAACGTGTCCACCTTGACCAACCCCGTCATCGACCTGCCGGAAATCTCGGACATGGCCGCCGATGACCGCCACGCCGCTTTGACCTATCTGAACGATGCGTGGGTCGAGGCCGTGCGCGAAGGGCTGGACGAGGACTGCCTGGTGCAGGCTGCGCTCTTCACCGCCCTGCGCAGCCTCGTCGCCACCTATGGCGAGGCCGCCAGCTCCGAATATATGGCCCGCGTCGCCGAGCGCGTCGCCGCCGGCGAATACACCGTGGTCAGCCGCTCGCACTGAGCGGCGCGGCGAGCCCCCCCTCGCCGAGACTTTATCTTCGTCGCATTCCTCCCGCCGGGCCTCTCGCGAGCGCCCGGTTTTTCTTTTTCGACGGCCCAAAAGAAAACCGGCGCCCCGAGGGACGCCGGCTTGGTCTTGGTTTCGCTTTCACCGCCCCCTGCCGCCGTCATCCCCCGGTTCATCCGGGGGATCCACGATGGGGCCGGGCCGGGTCTTTGTCGCTCACACCGCTCCATCGGCCCGGTGGATGGCCCGGACGAGCCGGGCCATGACGGTGACGAGGGGGGCGCGGTGCGGCGATCCTCAGGCGGCGTCGCGCTTGTTCTGGCGGTTGCTGATGAGGTCTTCCACCACGCCGGGATCGGCCAGCGTCGAGGTGTCGCCGAGGCTCTCGAACTGGTCTTCCGCAATCTTGCGCAGGATGCGGCGCATGATCTTGCCCGAGCGGGTCTTGGGCAGGCCCGGCGCGAACTGGATCAGGTCCGGCGAGGCGATGGGGCCGATCTCGCGGCGCACCCAAGCCACCAGCTCCTTGCGCAGCTCCTCGGTGGGCTCGACGCCGTCCATCAGGGTGACATAGGCATAGATGCCCTGGCCCTTGATGTCGTGCGGGAAGCCCACGACGGCGGCCTCGGACACCTTCGGATGGGCGACGAGGGCGCTTTCCACCTCCGCCGTACCCATACGATGGCCCGAGACGTTGATGACGTCGTCCACGCGGCCGGTGATCCAGTAGAAGCCGTCCGCGTCGCGGCGGCAGCCGTCGCCGGTGAAATACTTGCCGGGATAGGTGGAGAAGTAGGTCTGCTCGAAGCGCTCATGGTCGCCATAGACCGTGCGCATCTGGCCCGGCCACGAGTCGGCGATCACGAGGTTGCCCTCGCAGGCGCCTTCCAGCACGCCGCCGGCCGCATCCACGACTTCCGGCTGGACGCCGAAGAAGGGACGGGTCGCCGAGCCGGGCTTGAGCTTCGTCGCACCGGGCAGGGGGGTGATGAGGATGCCGCCGGTCTCGGTCTGCCACCAGGTATCGACGATCGGGCAGCGGCCCTCGCCGACCACGTGGTAGTACCACTCCCAGGCTTCCGGATTGATGGGCTCGCCCACCGAGCCGAGCAGGCGCAGGGAGGCGCGCGAGGTCTTCTTCACCGGCTCCTCGCCCGCCTGCATCAGCGAGCGGATGGCGGTGGGGGCGGTGTAGAAGATCGACACCTGGTGCTTGTCGATCACGTCCCAGAAGCGGGAGACCGACGGATAGTTCGGGATGCCCTCGAACATCAGCGTGGTGGCGCCGTTCGCGAGCGGGCCATAGACGATGTAGGAATGGCCCGTCACCCAGCCCACGTCAGCGGTGCACCAGTAGATGTCGCCGGGGTGATAGTCGAACACGTACTGAT
>JAEWBL010000442.1 GCA_023391175.1 Pseudomonadota bacterium | reverse complement strand
CCATTTTGGCTGTCCTGCTGACGTCGGCAAACATAGATAACCGCATCGTCGAGGTTTTTGACGATGAAAGGTCTGCTCTTCCGAATCATGTGTTTAACGAAGCTTTTCTCGGCGGGCGCTGGTGGACCTTGGATGCCAACATCAATGTTGCGTATGCCGGATCATGGAAGGATGTTTCTGATTTCAGCTTAACGATCGAAGCATTCCTGTTGCCGCTATGGCGCGACAATCAGGATGGAGAGCGCGACAATCAGGGGTTCTTCCGCATTTCTGGTGCAAGACAGCCGCCGGTAGATTCGCTTCTCGGGCAACAACTTTATGCGGCGGCCAACACTCGGCTTCGCAGCAGGTCGTGCTTCGCTCGGCCGTACATTTGCCGCTTCAGCCCTTTCAGCCGGTTGATCTGCCCTTCGACCGGGCTGGTACTCCACGATTCGGTGAAGGCGGCGCGAACCGCCGCTTCGTCCCGCATCAAGCCGTTCGCAAAGCCGCGCAACGTGCTGTCGCGCGCGGCGGCGATCCAGGCGTCAAACCCATCGGCCCGGCGCTCCTGGAGCAAGCCCGTGAAGGCCTTGGCCAAGTCCGCCGCCTGCACGAGATCCGGGGCGGTGGTGGCCAGATCGGCCACGAAGGCGCTCTCCTCTGGCGTGAGGTGCTCGGCCGCCTGGGTCAGCAGCCACGCACACCGCCGACCCGAGGGCGGTTTCCAGGCGGCGGTGATCGTCGCTTCCATGACGGCCGCGACGACGGGCTCACGGGCCGGGTCGCGGGTGCGCTGTCCGTAAGCCCACCGCCCGACGGTCTGGACGCTGGCGGTGCAGCCTTGCTCCTTCAGTTCCCGATGAAGCTGGACGGCGTTGTGGCACCCCTCCCGCCAGCGGCGCTCCAGGTAGGCCCGAAAGCCGTCGAGCACCGTTGGCCCACGGGGACGTGCATGTTCCGGGGCGCCATCGGCGGCGAGCCAGCGTTCGACGGAACGGCGGCTCATCCCCAGCACCGGAGCGATCAGCTTGGGCGGCACCCCTTGGTCGCGCAGACGCCGGATTTCCGCGAAGCGCTCCTCGCGGTGGTGCCGGTTGGCTTGCCGGGTCCGCTCCAGTTTGGTCCCGGAAACGGCCAACTCGTCCGGCGGTGCGGCCCTCTCGACCGTCCCGGCGATGCCGCGGGCGGCGTGGCGGATCGCACGGCGATGCCGATTGGCCACCGTGCGCAGGGCGTCGCCAAGGTTGCGCAACAGATGCCAGCGGTCACAAACCTGCTTCGCCTGCGGAGCGCCCTGGCGGATCCCGTCGGCGAAGACGCCGGCCCGATCCCGGGCGACGATCTCAACACCGGGGTGCCGGCGCAGCCACGCGGCCACGCTGTCCGCTTGGCGGTCCGGCAGCAGGTCCAGCACCCGGTTGCGTTCCAGATCGACGAGGATCGTGCCGTAACGCAGACCGCGGCGCCAGGCCCACTCATCCACGCCGACCACGCGCGGCGGCGGATACGCCGCGATCGGGGCGGCGCGGATCAGGCGCAGCAGCGTGTCGCCGCTGACCGGCATGGCGAGGCGACCCGCCAGGCGCGATCCGGGCTCGCCGCCCAGAGCCAGCCCGACCTCCCGTTGCGCCTGGGCCAGACGGGGCGTGCGTCGGGCCTTGGGCGGAGCAACCTCGGGCAGGCGCTCGGTGAAGATGCGGCGCCGGCACGCGGTGACCGAACAGCGGAACCGACGTGCAAAAACCTGGAGTTCCGCGCGTTTGCCCTGCCAGGGCAGATCGGCGAGCCTGCGCACATAGGTGCTGTGAACGCGAGCGGACATGTGGCCGCACAACGGGCAGATGGACTCCCTTGCCGTCGGCTTGACGACAAGAACAATGCGGTCTGCGGTTGGGAGAAGCTGAACAACGGAGAGACCGGTCGGAAGAACCGCGTGGGGATCGAAAGGCAACGGTTACCCGGAGGCTGGAGAGTGCTGCGGCCACCTATATGAGCATGCGGTGACGATATGGCATCTCCATCCGCAGCACGGTGAGTGAACTTGACCGTCGCATAAAGTTGTTGCCCGAGAAGCGAATCTACCGGCGGCTGTCTTGCACCAGAAATGCGGAAGAACCCAATCAGGATGAGAAGGTCCGGGGTCGCGGCATGGACATGATTGACGCTGAAACGGACGGGTTTCAAGCGTCCTGTCGCGGAGCGTCAATCAGGTTGGAGTTGATTGTCGCGCGCGAAGGCGGCCGGCCTGGGCCGCGCTTTCTCTCCAGGGCGGCTCGTCGCCGGTAACTCTCGACGTTCATCTCGAAGATGGTGGCGTGATGGACGAGCCGGTCGATGGCGGCCAGCGTCATGGCTTGGCTGGGAAAGATCTTGCCCCAGTCGCCGAACGGTTGGTTCGCCGTGATCAACAAGGAGCGCCGCTCGTACCGGGTTCCAATCAGTTCAAAAAGGACGCTTGTTTCTGCTTGGTCCTTGGCAACGTAGGCGAAGTCATCGAGGATCAGCAGGTGGTATTTGTCCAGCTTGGCGATGGCGGACTCCAAGGACAGGTCGCGTCGGGCGATCTGCAGTTTCTGCACCAGATCGGTGGTCCGGGCGAAGAGCACGCGCCAGCCATTCTCCACCAGGGCGTAGCCGATGGCCGCCGCCAGATGCGACTTGCCCCCGCCGGGAGGCCCGAACAGGATCAAGTTGGCACCTTTGTCCAGCCAGCTGTCGCCGGCGACCAGGGCCATCACCTGGGCCTTGCTGACCATGGGAACCGCCTCGAACTCGAAGGTCTCCAGGGTCTTGCCGGGCGGCAGGCGGGCTTCGTCGAGATGACGCTCAATGCGCCGGCGAGCGCGCTCGGCAATCTCATGCTCGGTCAGGGCCGCCAGGAAGCGGGCGGCGGGCCAGCCCTCCTTGTCGGCCCGGGCGGCGAAGTCCGGCCAGATCAGCTTGATGGCCGGCAGCCGCAGATCGCCGAGCGCCAGTGACAGGCGGGCGGCGTCGATGGGATCGGTCGTGCTCATGCCGCGGCTCCCGGACGGACGGTGCCCAACTCGTCGTAGACGCTGAGCGGCACAAGATCGACGGTGACGTTGGTGAGGGTGGCCGCCGGCCCCTGAAAGCGCTCGCGCAGGCTCTGCAGGTCGGGCAACCGGCCGGCCGCCAACTCGGCCTCCAGAAGCTGCGCCAAGGCGGCCTCGCAGCCCCGTTCGTGGGCCAGCGACAGCAACTCCACCGTGGTGGCGCAGGCCCGGCGCTCGTTGCCGGCGGCCAACAGGGCCTCGAAGGTCCGGGCGAAGGCTTGGCGGGGGAACAACTGGTCGCGGTAGACGAGGTTGAGCAGCGCCATCGGCTTGCGTCGCAGGGCATGAATGACGTGGCGGTAGTCCACGACATGGCCGTGCCTGCCGTTGCCGCGCGACCGCCCACGCGGCAAGGTCAGCACGTGCGTGCCCCCCAGAAAGCAGTCCAGCCGGTCATCGAACAGATGGATGCGCAGGCGATGCCCGATCAGCCGCGAGGGCACGGTGTAGAACACTTTGCGCAGAGTGAAGCCGCCGCTGGAGGTGACGCAGACGATGGTCTGCTCGAAGTCGCGGGTCCGGTCGGCCGGGAGCGGTTTGAGGGCGGCCCGCTCCACCGTGACCTCCTTGGCCCGGCGGGCATTCTGCTGAGCGACCACTTCGTCGATGAAGCGGCGATAGGCGGCCAGGTCGGCAAAGTCGCGGTTGCCGCGCAGCAGCAGCGCATCCTCCACCGCGCGTTTGAGATGGCCATGCGGGCTTTCGATGCCGCCGTTCTCGTGGGCGACGCCGCGGTTGTTGCGGCTGGCGACCATGCCGTAGTGGGCGCACAGTTCCTCGTAGCGGCGGGTGGCGTCCTCGGCGGCATCGCGGTCCAGGTTACGGAAAGCGGCCGAGAGACTGTCGCTGCGATGATCGGCCGGCACGCCGCCCAGCGACCAAAGGGCGTTCTGCAGCCCTTCGGCCAGGGCGACGAAGCTCTCGCCACCCAGCACGACATGGGCGTGCTCCCAGCCGGAATAGGCGAGGCGGAAATGGTAGAGGCGGTGCTCCAGCGGCTGTTGGGCGATGGTGACCGCCAGGGCCGCCATGTCGGTGAAATCGGACAGGCCCATCCGGCCGGGCTCGTGTTCCTGGCGGAAGATGACGTCCTGGTCCGGGCCGTTCACCGCCCGCCAGGAACGGATGCGGCGCTCCAACGTACGGCGGATGCTCTCGCTCAGCTCCGGATGTCGCCGGCGGATTTCGGCGAACACGGCGATCGCCCGCAGCCCGGGCGCGGCCTTGAGCATCGGCACCACCTCGCTGTCCCAGATCCCGGCCAACGGATCGGGGCGACGCCGGCCTCGCGGCGTCTTCTTGTGCGACGGCGGGCGTGGGTCGCGCTCGATGCGGTAGGCGGTTGCCGGGCTGAACCCGGCTTTCGCCGCCGCAATCGCGGGGGTGTTGGAGGACCGGTATTTCATGTAGAGCCTCATCTGCTGGTCGGTGATGTGTGGGCCCGGCAAGGTCGGGGTTCCTCATTGGCGTGAAGACCCTCGATCCTGGCCGCGTTCACCGCTCCCGCCAGCAGCGTCCTTTCCAAGCGGAAGGACGCCGATGCCGCCGTCGTGTCTTCGGCCGGGCTACGCCCGTC
>JAEWBL010000438.1 GCA_023391175.1 Pseudomonadota bacterium | reverse complement strand
GTCGCGGGCCAAGGCCTCGGCGGTGTCGGCGAAGAGGATGCGGCCGTGCTCCATCACATAACCGTAGCTCGCCACCGAGAGCGCCTTGCGGGCGTTCTGCTCCACGAGGAGAACGGTGGTGCCCTTGGCGTTGATGTCGGCGATGGTTGCGAAGATGTCGTTCACCACATGCGGTGCAAGGCCCATGGAGGGCTCGTCCAGCAGCAGCAGCTTGGGCCGCGCCATCAGCGCCCGGCCCATGGCCAGCATCTGCTGCTCGCCGCCGGAGAGGGAGCCGGCGTACTGGAACCGGCGCTCCTTGAGGCGCGGGAAGCGGGTGTAGATCAGCTCCATGTCGTCGGCGATGGCGGGGTCGCCGCCGCGCACATAGGCGCCGACCTTCAGATTGTCCTCCACCGACATGGAGGCCACCACGCGCCGGCCTTCTGGAACCAGCGAGACGCCGGCGCGGACGATCTTGTCGGCGGGGCGCGCCGTCATGTCCCGTCCCTCGATGCGCACCGTGCCGGAGAAGGCGCGCACGAGGCCGCAGATGGTGAGCAGCGTCGTCGTCTTGCCCGCGCCGTTGGCGCCGATGAGGCAGACGCAGGCGCCGGCCGGGACGGTGATGTCGATGTCCTCGACCGCCGCGACGGAGCCGTAGCCGGAGGTGACCTTGGTAAGCTCAAGCATCCTCGGTCCCCAGATAGGCCTCGATCACGCTCGGCATGCGGCGCACCTCCTCCGGCGTGCCGGCGGCGATCTCGCGGCCGAAGTTGAGCACCACGATATGGTCGCTCACCCGGGCCACGAACTCGATATCGTGCTCGATGAGGAGCACGGTGATGCCCATGTCGCGGATGGCGAGCACGAGATCGGCTAGCGCCCGCTTCTCGGCGAAGTTCATGCCCGCCGCCGGCTCGTCCAGCAGCAGGAGGCGCGGCTGGGTGGCCAGCGCCCGGGCGATCTCCACCCGGCGCCGGTCGCCGTAGGAGAGGCCGCCCACGGCCACGTCGCGCAGATGGTCAATGCCCACGAGTTCGAGCAGCGCCTCGCAGCGCGCCGTTTCCCGGCGCTCGCTGCGCTTCACCGCCGGCAGGCCGAGGAGCACGTCGATGAGGCTCGCCGACTGGTGGCGGTGCGCGCCGAGCAGCACGTTGGCCAGCGTCGTCTCGCTGGCGAGCAGGCGGATGTTCTGGAAGGTGCGGGCGACGCCCAGCGCCGTCACCTTGTGCGGGGCGAGGCGGGCGATGTCCACGCCGTCGAGGCGGATGTGGCCGGCGTCGGTGGGGTAGAGGCCGGTGATCATGTTCATGGTGGTCGTCTTGCCGGAGCCGTTCGGGCCGATGAGGGCCGTCACCTGTCCGGCGGTGGCGGTCAGCGACACGCTGTCCACCGCCACCACGCCCTGGAAGCGCTTGGCCACCTGCCAGAGTTCGAGCTGGGCTGCCGCCATCACTTCCCTCCTTCCGTGGCCGCCCGCCGGGCGCCCGCGGCCTTGCGCGGCCGCCATGTGAGGAGCGACATGGCCCCGCCGGGCAGGAACAGCACCACGGCGAGGATGAGGAGGCCCATCAGAATCTCGCGCCACTGGCTGGAGAAGCGCAGCAGCTCCGGCAGCAGCGTGGTGAAGATGGCGCCCACCAGCGGCCCCAGCAGCGCGTTTACGCCGCCGAGGATGGGATAGGCGAGGGCATCCACGCTCCTGAGCAGGCCGAAGTCCGAGGGGCCGACGAAGAAGTTGAGGTGCGCCGCGAGCCCTCCCACGCCGCCGCTGACGAAGCCGGAGGCGACGAACAGAGAGAGGCGCTGGCCGAACACGTTGACGCCCATGGCCTCGCTCATCACGTCGTCCTGCCGGATGGCCGCGATGGACCGGCCAAAATAGGAGCGCCGCAAGGCGAAGACGAAATAGAGGGCGATGAGGACGAGCAGCACGAGCTGCCACGTCTCGGTGTAGCGCGGGATGCCGTAGATGCCGATGGCGCCGCCGGTGACGGCATCCCAGTTCAGAGCGATCACCCGCACCACCTCGGTGAAGGCGAAGGTGGCGAGCATGAAATAGTCGCCCCGCAGCCGCAGCACCGGCGCGCCGATGACGAGCGCCACCGCCGCCGCCAGCAGCCCACCCGCCACCACCGCGACGGCGAAGGGCGCGCCGAGCTGCATGGTGAGATAGACGCTGCAATAGGCGCCCACCGCCATGAAGCCGCCGGTGCCCAGCGTGAACATGTTGGCCGCCAGCGCCAGCCACACCCCATAGGCGAGCAGGGTGTTGAGCAGGCACAGGTTCACGAGGTTGCCGTAGCTGGCGAGAAAAGCATCGAGGGCCGCCATCATGCGCGCCGCTCCTCGAAGCCGGAGAACAGGCCGGTGGGCTTCACCAGCAGGATCAGGAAGATGAGCCCGAAGCCGATGGCGTCGCGGAAGGCGGAGGAGACATAGGCGACGGAAAACACCTCCACCAGCCCCAGGAGAAAGCCGCCGGCGACCGCGCCGGGGATGTTGCCGAGGCCACCGAGGATCATCACCGTGAGGCCCTTCACCAGCATGTGCTCGCCCATGAAGGGGGAGACCACGTTGAAGAGCAGGCCGAGCAGCACGCCGGCCGCCCCCGCCAGCGCGCCGGCGATGAAGAAGGTGATGAGGATGGTGCGCCCCACCTCCACGCCGACGATGCGCGCCACGTCCTCCGAGAAGGCCACGGTGCGGATGGCGCGCCCCACCGAGGTCTTCTGCAGGGTGAAGCCGAGGATGCCCATCAGGATCACCGCCGTGACCACCACGATGACCTGCAGCAGCTGCACGCGCACGCCGCCGATCTCCCAGACGATGGCGGTGAAGGGGTTCGTTGGATAGCCGTGGACGGCGGTGCCGAACACCTCCTGCGCGATGCCCACCAGCAGGCGGGCCAGCGCAAGGCTGGCGACGAGGCCCATCCATTTGTGCCCGCCGCGCAGCCGGAGCACGCGGAAGACCAGAAGCTCGGACGCCATGCCCAGAATGCCGCCGCCCACCAGCGCCACGAGGAGCGCCAGCGGCAGTGGCAGGCCGAGGAGGGCGATCTCCAGCCCGAGATAGGCGCCCACCATGAAGAAGGCGCCCTGCGCAAGGTTCACGATGTTCAGCACGCCGAAGATCAGCGTGCAGCCGATGGCGAAGACGGCATAGATCGAGCCGAGCGACAGCCCGTTCACGACCTGCTGCAGGAAGGTGGTCATCCGATGATCCCCGGGGCGTGCTGGCGGATCATGCCATCAGCCGACGGGTTTTCACCCATCGCCTTTGGTCACGTCCGCACGGCGCCTGAGCGCCAGTCCATCGGCCCCGGCCTGTGACCGGGGCCGGCGGGGATCACTGGGCGAGCTGGAACTTGCCGTCCTTCAGCTCCAGCACCTTGGCGACCAGCACCGGCTCGCGGTCCTTGTCGAAGGAGAAGGGGCCGAGCACGGTCTCGAGGTCCTTGGTGTCGGCGATGGCGGCGCGCAGCTTCGCCGGATCGGACACGCCGCCCGCACGCTTCACGGCATCGGCGAAGATGGTCACGGCGGCGTGGGCCTGGGCGGCGAAGGTGTCGGGGGCGGAGCCATACCTGGCCTTGTAGGCCTCCACGAAGGCCTTGTTGGCCGGCGTGTCGAAATCGATGAACCAGCCCGAGCCCACGAGGAAGCCCTGCGCAGCGGGGCCGGCGAGGTCGTTCAGCTTGGTGGAGATGGCCGCGTTGGCGCCGAGGAAGACGGTGGACTGCGGGATGCCGAGCTGGCGCGCCTGCCGCACGATGTTCGCGGTCTCCTCCGCGAGGCCGCCGACCACGATGATGTCGGGGTTGGCCGCCTTGATCTTGGTGAGCTGGGCCGAATAGTCCACGTCGCCCTTCTGGAAGGTCTCGGTGGCCACCACCTTGATGCCGGCCTTGTCGAGGGCGGCCTTGTGGACGCCGTAGGCGGCCTTCATCAGCACGTCGTCGATGCCGTAGATCTGCGCCGCCGTCTTGGGCTGATAGCGCTTCACGGCATAGGCGAGCACGCCCGGGAACACCGCCGCCTCGGGGGCGCTGGTGCGGAAGATGTATTCGCCGATGGCCGGCACGCCGGGGGCGGTGTTGGACGAGGCGATCACCGGCACCTTGGCGGCGTTGGCGATGGGGTCGGCAGCGAAGGCCGAGGTGGTCAGCGTCGGCCCGAAGATGACCGTCACCTTGTCCTGGTTGATGAGCCGCTGGAAGATGTTCACGGTCTGGCCGCGATCGCCCGCATCGTCCTGGTGGACGGGCACGAGCTTGAGGTCGCCGAGCTTGCCGGAGGCGTTGATTTCCGCCGCGGCGAGTTCCGCGCCGTTCTTCTGCATGGTGCCGTAGAGGGCGGCCGAGCCGCCCGACGTGGACTGCACGATGCCGAGCTTCACGTCCGCCGCGAAGGCGGGCATGGCGGCGAACGAGACGGCGGTGACGGCGATGAATAGGCGCGTGAGACGGGCGTGCATCGTCATGGCTCCTGAGGAAGGTCGGTCGTTGATGAGCCCTTATTTTGCGGGCCCTTATGAAGGCTTTGTGCGGCCTTTGGCGTCGGTGTCGGGGGCGTGCGCGGCTCGATCTGGGCGAGCACGGGCGCAAGCGCCAGGGAATGGAAATGCACGTGCGCGGCGTCCGGCGTCTCGGGCAGGCCGTGGTCGCCGATCAGCACCGTCTGCATGCCGAGCGCGTGGGGCACGGCGAGGTTCACCGCGCGGTCGTCGAACATGATGGCGCGCTCCGGCGCGACGCCGTGGCGGGCGAGCATGGTGTCGTAGGCGGCGCGCTCGGGCTTGCCGATGTAGTCGCAGGCGGCGATGTCGCACACGCCCTCGAACAGGTCGGCGATGCCGAGGCGGGCCAGCACCCGCTCGGCATGGGCGCGCGAGCCGTTGGTGAAGACGAGGCGTCGGCCGGGCAGGGCCTCCAGCGCGAGACGCAGCTCGGCGTTCTCCCCCAGCACCGTCAGGTCGATCTCATGGACGAAGGCGAGAAAGTCCTGAGGCTTCACCGCGTGGTGGCGCTGGAGGCCGACCAGGGAGGTGCCGTAGGTCTCGTAATAATGCGCGTGCAGCGCCGCGGCTTCTTCTGGCGTGGAGCCGGTGAGTTCCTGGATGAACAGCCAGACGCGGGCGAGCATCTGGCCGTGCAGGCCGGCGGAGCGGGGGTACAGCGTATCGTCGAGGTCGAAGACGAAGGTCTCCGTACCCGGCCTCAGACGAAACGGCATCTCCCCGTGCATCATCCCCCCGCGCTCAGTTGGACAACTGCTTCAGGCGGTCGATGGTCCGCTGCGCGCTCGGCTTGATGTCGCGGACATCGAGGCTGATGTCGAGGGCCTTCACCGTGTGGGTGAGGTCGCCGATGGAGATCACGTCCACCCCCAGTTCTGCGATGGGGACGATGGTGGTCTCGTTGATGCCGCCGGACGCCTCGGTCATGGCGCGACCCTTGGTCAGCTTCAGGCCCTCGCGCATCTCGTCGAGGTCCATGTTGTCGAACATGATGATCTCGACGCCGGCGTCCAGCGCCTCCTGCACCATCTCCAGGCTCTCGCACTCCACCTCGAACTTGAAGGTGTGCTGCGCGCTCGCCCGCAGGATCTTCACCGCCTCGGTGATGGAGCCGGCGATCTTGATGTGATTGTCCTTCACCAGCACGCAATTGGCGAGGTTGAAGATGTGGTTGTGGGCGCCGCCCACGCGCACGGCATACTTCTGCACCATGCGCAGGCCCGGCCAGCCCTTGCGGGTGTCGGTGATGCGCACGCCGGTGTGCTTCACCAGCTCGGCGTAGCGGCGGGTCTTGGTGGCGATGCCACTCATCTGCTGCAGCCAGTCGAGGGCCGAGCGCTCGATGACGAAGAAGGTCGAGGCGCGGGCTTGCACCCGCATCAGCACGGTGCCGGGCTCCACCGCGGCGCCGTCCTCCACCAGCCATTCGATGCGCGCCTCGGGCTCGATGGAGCGGATGGTCTCGTCGGCGAACAGCATCCCGCAGACGATCCCCTTCGCCTTGGCGTAGATGTTGGCGGTCTGAACCGGATCGTCGCCGACGAGAAAGCCTCCGGTTGTATCGCCGGAGCTTAACTCCTCGCGCAGGCCCAGCTCCACGAGGGGCCGGATCATAAAGCGGTTCAACTTCATTACGCGGCTCCTGGGGCGTTCCCCGCCCGGCTCTGTGATACTGCCTAGCAGCTGTTTTCTACTATATCAATTGACAAAATCACTTATCGACAGCGCTCAGCCGTCCAGCCGGTTGGTGAAGGCCTTCCCGCCCTTCATCACCAGATGCAGGCGGTCGCGCTGCTCCAGGATGCGGATGTCGGCGAGCGGGTCACCGTCCAGCACCAGCACGTCGGCCATGTAGCCGGCCCTGAGCGCGCCGAGGTTCGGCTGTTCGATGCACTCCGCCGCCTTGGTGGTGGAGGCGACGATGACGTCCATGGGCGACATGCCGAGCCAGTCCACCATGAAGGCCAGCTCCGCCATGTTTTCGCCCACCAGCAGGCGGTGCGACTGGTCGGTGCCCATGGCCACCTTCACGCCGCGCTTCACCGCCTCCTTCCAGAGGGGGATCTGCGTCTGCATGAGGGAATAGATCTGCGCGTCCTTCACGTCCTCCTGGCCCAGCTGGTGGCTGGCCCAGGCAGTGTTCTTGCGGCGGTGCTCGATGGAGAGCGGCACCAGCGCCAGCGTCGGCACCCACCAGATGCCGCCCGCGATCATGCGGTCCACGCTCTCCTCGTCCATGAACCAGCCGTGCTCCAGCGAATGGATGCCGGACCGGACCGCATTCTTGATGCCGGCCAGCCCCTCGGCATGGACGGCCACGCGCTTGCCCTTGGCGGCGGCCTCGGAGACGGCGGTGGAGATTTCCTCGATGGTGAATTGCGGTTCGTCCCAGCTGTCGGTCACCGAGGTGATGCCGCCGGTGGCGCAGATCTTGATGAAGTCCGCGCCGCGCATGAGCAGCTCGCGCACCAGCCGGCGGATTTCCTCCACGCCGTCCGCCACCGTGTGGGGGAGCCAGGCGCGCTTCTGGATGCGCATGCCGGCGGGGAGCCAGTAGTCGCCGTGGCCACCGGTCTGCGAGACCATGCCCAGCGAGATGAACAGGCGCGGCCCGTCGATGATGCCTTCCTCGATGGCCTGCCGGAAGCCGGCGTCGGCGCCGCCCATGTCGCGCGCGGTGGTGATGCCGCAAGCGATGGTCTCGCGGAACACCTCGATGGATTTCAACACGTTGTAGGTGGGCGTATTCAGGAGGTGCTGACGCATGTCGCGGGCGCGGTAGGTGCCGTGGACATGGGTGTCAATGAAGCCGGGCAGCACGGTGCGTCCCGCCGCGTCGAGCTTCCGGGCCCCCGCCGGCACGCTCACCCGGCTTTCGGGACCGGCGGCGACGATACGCCCTTCCTCGATCACCACGACCGCGTTCGGCACCGGGTCCGCCCCGGTGCCGTCGATCATGGTTCCGCCGACGATTGCGATGGCCATCCGCGCCTTGCCTTTCGCTCTGTTCAAAAAGTTAGCAACGCCATTTGCCGGGCATTGAGAGCCAGCCGCCGACACAACGATGGGTCCAGCCCGTCGCCGGTGGCTCCTTTTGTCTTCCGCTACGTGAGGTCCACCACCACGTTCTTGATCTCGCAGTAGAAATCTAGCGCCTGAAGGCCAAGCTCGCGGCCGATGCCGGAGCGCTTGTAGCCGCCGAACGGCGCGAACACGCTGGTCTTCGAGGCGCTGGGCAGGCCGTTCACGGCTACCATGCCGGTGCGCATGGCCCGTGCCACCCGCAGCGCGCGGCCGATGTCGCGGCACCAGACGGAGCCATTGAGACCATACTCGCTGTCATTGGCGAGGGCGATGGCCTCGGCCTCGCTGTCGAACGGCGTGAGGGAGCAGACCGGGCCGAAGATCTCCCGGTTGAAGGCCGGATTGTCCGGCCCCACGCCCGAGAGGATGGTGGCGGGATAGAAGAAGCCGTCGCCCTCGGGCATGGCCCCACCGCTCACCAGCGTCGCCCCCGCCTCGCGCGCCTGCGCAACGGTCCGGTCCACGGCATCCCGGTGCGAAGACGAGATGAGCGGGCCGAGATTGGTCGCTGGGTCCAGCGCAGAACCGTTCTTCAGCCTTGCGGCCGCCAGCGCGAAGGCGCGGGCGAAGGGCTCCAGCGCGCTGCGCTCCACTAGCAGGCGCGAGCGGGCCGAGCAGGACTGGCCGGCATTGCCGAAGCCGGAAGCCACCGCGCTCGCCGCCGCCTTCTCCATGTCCGCGTCGGCGAACACGACGGCGGCATTCTTGCCGCCGAGTTCCAGCGCCACGCGCTTGATGGAGCCGGAGGCGAGCCGCATCACCTCCGACCCCACGGCCGTAGAGCCGGTGAAGGAGATGCCGTCGATACGCGGGTCTTCCGCCAGCCGCCGCCCCACATCCGCGCCACCGGGCAGCACGGAGAGGAAGCCGTCCGGCACGCCCGCCTCGCGGCACACTTCGGCGAGCAGCAGCGCGCTCAGCGGGGTCAGCGGCGCGGGCTTGAGGATGGCGGCGCAACCGGCGGCGAGCGCCGGGGCGAGCTTCCAT
>JAEWBL010000337.1 GCA_023391175.1 Pseudomonadota bacterium | reverse complement strand
AATGTATTGTGCAGTGCGCCGACTACCCGGGTGACGATCGCGGGAATCAATGATCTGCAAATGCTTGGCATCGATCTTGACGTTTTATTACGTGGGGATCGGGCCAGTTTTCCGGGCAGGAAGCGTCGTTGTTGCGCGGGCGGGGCGCCTAATACTTTCGGGTGAAGGGCGCGACGCCTTCGACTTTCGTTGTAACGATGACGTAGGGGAAGGGCGGCCGGGTTGCGTCGGGTCGCCAATGCGACGAGTTCCCCGCCGCCCTCTCGTCAGGCCGGAAGGAGGCGGCGGAATAGGGCGGATGCCCCCGTCACCGCCGGCCCTGGCCCAGGAAGGTTTCCGCGAACCAGCGGTCCAGCGTCATGGGCGGCTCCTGCTGGGGCGGGGGCGCCGGCATCTGGCCCACCACGGCCGACGGGCGGTCGTCCGGCATGTCGGCCGGCGGCAGGTAGGTGGCGCCCGGCTGGCCGTAGCCGTTGCCGCCGAAGCCGTAGGACCTGAGGCCGCCCGGAAGCTCCGCCACCGGCACGCCCTGGTGCGCCGCCTTCATGACGCGGCTCCACACCTCCACCGGCAGATTGGCGCCGGAGGCCTTTTTGGTGGGCGAGGAATCATCGTTGCCGAGCCACACCGCCGTGACGTACTTCGCCGTGTATCCGACGAACCAGGCGTCGCGGTAATCCTGCGAGGTGCCGGTCTTGCCGGCGGCCTCCCAGCCCGGCAGGTCGGCGCGGCGCGCGGTGCCGGTTGACAGCGTCTGGGTCATCATATGGTTCATCATCGCCACATATTCGGAGGCGACGACGCGGCCCATGCCGGTCACGTTGCGCTCGTAAAGCGGCTTGCCGTCCGGTCCCGTCACGCTGTCGATCACGTGCGGCATCACCCCGAGGCCGCCGTTGGCGAAGGGCGTGTAGGCGCCCGCCAGCTCCAGCACCGACACTTCGGACGTGCCGAGCGCGATGGAGGGGTTGGGGTCGAGGTTCGAGGAGATGCCCATGCGGTGGGCGGTCTGCACCACGGCCTTGGGGCCGAACTCCAGCACCAGGCGCACCGAGACGGTATTCAGCGAGAGCGAGAGCGCGGTGGTGAGCGTCACCGGACCGCGATAGTCGCGGGTCGAGTTCTCCGGCCGCCAGCCCTTGAGCTGGATCGGCGCGTCGTCGCGCACGCTCTCCGGCGTCAGGCCATGCTCGACGGCGGTGAGGTAGATGAAGGGCTTGAAGGCTGAGCCCGGCTGCCGCCGGGCGGTGACGGCACGGTTGTACTGGCTGTCGGCATAGGAGCGGCCGCCAATCAGCGCCTTCACGCCGCCATCGGGGTCGAGCACCACGATGGCGCCCTGGCCGACGCCATACTTGGCGCCCGACTTCGCCAGCGTGTCCTCCAGCGCCGCCTCGCCCGCCTTCTGGAGCGCGGGATCGATGGTGGTGCGGACCACCACGTCGCCGGGCAACTCGCCGTCGCCGAGGACGGAATCGAGCTGGTCCATCACCCAGTCGGCCACGTAGCCGGAGGAATCCGGCATGCCGCTGCGGGCGAGCTGAGCCGGCCGTGCCTGCGCCGCGCTCGCCATGTCGGCGGTGATGAGCTTCTGGTCGCGCATGGCGGCCAGCACCAGATTGGCGCGGGTCTGCGCGCCCTTCAGGTTGCGCGTCGGGGCGAGGCGCGAGGGCGAGTTGACGAGCCCGGCCAGCATGGCCGCCTCGGCCAACGTCACCTGCCGGGCCGACTTGCCGAAATAGCGCTGGGCGGCCGCTTCCACGCCATAGGCGCCGGCGCCGAAATAGACGCGGTTCAGATAGAGGTCGAGCAACTGGTCCTTGGTGAACTTGTGCTCCAGCCACAGGGCCAGCACCAGCTCCTGCATCTTGCGCGAGGCGGTGCGCTCCTGGGTGAGGAACAGGTTCTTGGCCAACTGCTGGGTCAGCGTCGAGCCGCCCTGCCTGAGCCGGCGCGAGGTGAGGTTGGTGACGAGGGCGCGGGCGAGGCCTTCGGGATCGAGGCCGAAATGGCTGTAGAAGCGCTGGTCCTCAATGGCGACGAACGCCTTAGGCAGATAGGGCGGCAGCTCGCCGATGGGCACGGCGACGCCGCCCATGTCGCCACGTGTGGCGATGGTCTTGCCGTCCGCACCCTGCACAGTGACGGTGGGCGGACGCTTGGGGATCATCAGCGTCTGCATGGACGGCAGCTTCGACGCCTCGTAGGCGATGACGCCGGCGAGGGCGAGCAGCGCCCACACGCCCAGGATGAAGCCCCATTTCACAAGCCGGAACACGAGACGCCCCCCTCCGCCACGGCGGGGCCGGCGCGGCGGGGGCTCGGAACGGCCGCGGCGCGGGGCGGGATCGGGACGCATGACGGGTTCCGCCTTGGCCTTGGGCCGCGCAGCCGCCTTGCGGACAGGGCGGGGCGGTTCCGGGGGCGGTGCGGCGGAGCGGTCGCGCGGATCGAGGCGGATGTCGAACAGGGATTCGGGCCGCTCCATGAGCGGCTCGCGCCTCATGCCGTCCCCCCGTCCCTGTGCGGTCATTCCATTTCCCGTCGCATAGCCGGCCTGCATCGCAGCCGCGCGGCTCCTTCCACCACCAAAATGGGGCGAAGATCAGCCGCTGCGGCAGATCGTGCCCGCCTCACCTCAAGGAAGCGTTACGCGGCAAGCGTTTTCGGCCGGGGTCTTGGGAGAATGCCCTAGGGACACTTGCTCCAGTAGCCCACGGTCTTCGCCGGCGTCGTGTTGAACCAGCAGGTATTCGGCGCCGGCGCCGGGCCGACGAGGGGCGTGGCGAGGCCGCCCGGCAGCACGCCGAGCGGCGCGCCGGAGCCCGGCTGGGCGCCAATGGGCGTATTGGTGCGGAACGGCGCGGGCTGGATGATGGGCGTGGGGTCCGCCGGCACCACCGGCTTCGGCGCCGGCAGCTTCGGCCGGGGCGTCACGACCGTGGGGG
>JAEWBL010000298.1 GCA_023391175.1 Pseudomonadota bacterium | reverse complement strand
GGCCCGGCCCTCGCGCAGTCCAGCAGCGGCAAGAGCGGAAGCGCCAGCGGCAGTTCTACCAGCAAGAGCGACAGCTTCTGCGCCAGCTACGGTCCGGGCTTCCAGCGGGTGCCGGGCTCGGATTCCTGCGTGAAGACCGGCGCGGTCGTGCGCACCGATGCCTATAGTGGCAGCGGTCCGAGCAACGCGCCGAACCAGTTCAACAACACGATCTCGTCCTCGCAGCCCTCGACCCCCGCCCCCGCGCCGGACCCGTGGAAGTCCGCGCGCTGAAAGCTCACCCGCTGCGCTGCCCGCGCGCCACCGCCCGCGCCACCAGGCCCGAGACATAGGCGTCCGAACGGCGGAAGCCCGAGATGTCGGGCGTCGAAATGTTCACCGTCACCGCCCCGCCGCCCGCCCCTTCGGACGTGCGCACGCCGAGCCGCCCGTCGGCCCCGCGCGCCAGCGGCAGGATGGCTTCCGCCCCCTTTTCGCCCATCAGGCCGAGGGACGCGCCGAGGGGAAAATAGGTGGGCGCCGCCACCACACCGCCGCGCGCGAAGGGCTTCACCTGTCCCTCGCCGATCACCCCGCCCTTGGCGAAGCCGAGGCCGGCGCCGGCACCGGAGAGAAGCGAGGTGAGCGAACTCTCCAGCGGCTTCAGGGCCGCCGTGAGCGCGAGGTTGGCGAGGCGGGTCGCGAGCTGCTCCAGCACCGTGCCGAGATCCTTGCCCTGCACGGCAAGCCCAGTGAAGGCGGAAGCCAGCGCGGAAGAAAAGCCGCGCGCGGAGACTTCTGCGGCGCCCAGCGCCGCCATGGCGCTGCGGGTGTCCACCTGAAGGGCGATATCAACGGTCTCGGTCACGGCGTCATCCTCTCGTGCGATCGGGAAACCGCGCCATGAGGGCGGCAAGGCCGGCGCGGTCGATGGCCTCCGGCGCGGCGGGCAGCAGAGCGGAGAGGGCTGCCGCCAGCTCGCGCGGCGTCATCCGCCAGAAGGCGTCGGGGGCAAGCCGCAGCAGGCCGAAGCCGGCACCCATGGCGAGCGACCAGGGAAAGGCACGCGCCGCGGGCGCGGCGTAGTCCTCGGTCAAGACGCGCGCCGCGAGCGTCGCGCTCAGGCCGGCTGCGGCGCGGGAGGGGACGGGATCGTCTCCTCTCCGCCGAAGGTGGCCGCGAGCAGGTCCGCGACGATGCGGGCGAACCCCGCCGCGCCGCCATCCGCCCGCATCCGCTCCACCTCCTCGACACTCACGGAAGCCCCCGCGCCATTGAGCCCGGCGGCGATGATGCGCGCGGCATCCCGCGCCGAGAGGCGGCCGCGGCCGAAGCGCTCGGCGAGCGCCATGAGATCGTCCGCGCCGAACGCGGCTTCCAGCTCCGCCAGCGCGCCGAGGGTGAGCACGAGCACGCGCGGCGTGCCGTCGAGCACGGCCGAAATCTCGCCGCGCCGGCGGTTGGGCATGCCGCCGCCCATCACAGCGCCGCGAAGGCGATTTCGCCCGCGCTCTCCAACGTGAGGTCGAAGGTGATCTCGCGGTCGTGCTCGGCCGCGATCTCCAGCGCCGTCACCTGGAACGGGCCGGTGAGGGTGCCAAAATCCGGGATCAGCAGCTGGCAGCTGGCCAGCGCGCCGGAGAAGAACAGCTGGCGGACGAGGGCATCTGACGCCGCATCCTTGAACACGCCGGAGCCGGAGACGGAGGCGCGCTTCACCCCCGCCCCGTCCAGCAGCTCGCGCCAGCGGCCGGCGCTCTCCGAATGGGTCACGTCCACGCTCTGCGTGTTGAAGGCGAGGGTGCGCGCGCGCAGCCCCGCGACGGTGATGAAGGAGGTGCCGTCATGCACCTTCAGGAGAAGGTCCTTGCCCTTCTGCGCGGCCATGTTTCTCTCCGGTCAAACGGGCTCGGTGACGGCGCGGAACCGCACCAGAGCGTGGAAGGTGCGCCCGTCGCTCTCGCGGCGGACCTCGGCGGTGGTGGCGCGCAGATTGGCGAGGCGGTGGCCCTCAAGCGCGAGGGCCGCATCGTGCAGCACCTCCTGCAGGCGGGCGGCGATGGCGAAAGCTTCCGCCCGTCCGCCGGAGCGGGAGAAGACGTGCAGCGTCAGCGCCTGCTCGGTGCCCGCCTCGGTGGCGGTGGACCAGTCCGCCACCACCGCCTCGCCGAGGGTGACGAAGGGAAAGTCCGCATCGCCCGGCGGCACGTCATGCACGCGCGGCGCGCCGAGCAGCGCCACCAGCCCGGCATCCGCCACCAGGGCGGCATGGATGGCCGCGCGCAGCGCCAGCGCGGGGCTGTCGAGGGGGATGCTCACGGGCGCCTCCGTCGCGCGAAGAGAAGGCGGATGCGGTCGAGCACCGGATCGCCCGGCCGATCGAAGGCGCCGCGCACGCGGTCGAGGAACGCCGTGCCGGAGACCCGCACCAGAGGCCGCGCGGGTGTGCCCGCGATCGTGGCGACGGCACCGGCTTCTGCCCCGATCTCCCCCGCGAGATCGGCGGCGGCGCGGGCGGCGGCCTCCGCTTCCGCAGCGGGGAAATGGCGGGCGGCGATGCGGCGGGCGAGGCCGTCGAGGCCCCGGGTGCGGACGCTGAGCTCCGTCCTCATGTCTGCTCCTCGCTGCAGCGGATGCGATGGAAACGGCCCCGCCCATCGGCGTCAGTTATGGCTTCCACCGCCAGCACGCGGCCGGCATGGATCAGCCGATCACCGGCCGCGATGGTGTTGGGCGCCCGCACGGTCACGCGCAGCACGCGCGCGGCGCGGGGCCTCTCCTCGCCGAGGCCGTAGGCGGTGGAGACCTCCTCCACCGCGCCCCACAGCACATCGACGGAGATGAAGCTGCGCGCGACGCCGCCGGCACCATCCGGCACCTCCAGCGGCGTCTGGTGGGTGAGGCGATGGCGCAGCGCGCCGATGCCGCTCACAACCGCACCACGCGATAGGGCGCGGTCAGCGCGCGGGCGGCGGCGGGAAGCTGGGTGGCGTCGCCCGGCCCGTCGCGATGCTCGTAGAGATGGGCGAGCATGAGCCGAACGGCCTGCACGAGATCCGCCGGCACGTCCCCCGCGTCCGCGCCGTAGCCGGCGAGGAGCGTGATGACGATGCCGCCATGGGAAACGAGCGGCGCGGACACGCGCGCCGGCGCCACCCGGATG
>JAEWBL010000280.1 GCA_023391175.1 Pseudomonadota bacterium | reverse complement strand
TCGACCACGTCGAGCTCGGTCTCGAAGGACTTGGCTTCCTCGACGGTGATGACACCCTCGTTGCCGACCTTCTTCATCGCCTCGGCGAGGAACTTGCCGACCTCGGCGTCGCCGTTGGCGGAGATGGTGCCGACCTGGGCGATCTCGTCGTTGGAGGTGACCTTGCGCGAGTTGGCGGCGAGGTCCTTCACGATGGCGTCCACGGCGACGTCGATGCCGCGCTTCAGGTCCATCGGGTTCATGCCGGCGGCAACCGCCTTAGCGCCTTCCTTCACGATGGCCTGGGCGAGCACGGTGGCGGTGGTGGTGCCGTCGCCAGCAAGGTCGTTGGTCTTGGAGGCGACCTCGCGCACGAGCTGGGCGCCGAGGTTTTCGAACTTGTCCTCGAGCTCGATCTCCTTGGCCACCGACACACCGTCCTTGGTGATACGGGGGGCGCCGAAGCTCTTCTCGATCACCACGTTGCGGCCCTTGGGACCCAGGGTAACCTTCACCGCGTTGGCGAGGATGTCGACGCCGCGCAGAACCTTGTCGCGCGCGTCTACGGAGAATTTCACGTCCTTGGCAGCCATGGGGCGTGCTCCTTCAGATTGGGACGATTAAATGGGATTGGCGAATGCCGCGGGACCGGGCGCCTCGGGCAGCCTCGATCCTGCGACCGAAAATCACGCAGCCTGAGATCAGGCCGCCACGACTCAGGCCGCCTTCTTGGCGCCGGCCGCGTTCTCGATGCCGCCGCGGATGTCGCTCTCCTTCATGATGAGGAGATCCTGGCCGTCGATCTTCACTTCGGTGCCGGACCACTTGCCGAACAGCACGATGTCGCCGGCCTTGACGTCGAGCGCCACCAGTTCGCCCTTCTCGTTGCGGGCGCCGGGACCGACCGCGACGACTTCGCCCTGCTGCGGCTTCTCCTTGGCGGTGTCGGGGATGATGATGCCGCCGGCCGACTTCTGCTCGGCCTCGATGCGCTTGACGACCACGCGGTCGTGCAGGGGACGGAAACCCATAGGGAAACCTCCGGTTCGATGTTGTCCATCGGGGTTGCCTGTTTTGAAGGCGCCGGGAACCCCTCCACCCGGCCCGACCGCGATCTAAGGGCGCCCATTTCGGGCCGCAAGGGGTCGGCTCAAAAAAATTAGCACTCAGGGGAACGGAGTGCTAGCGGCCGTTATTCTGCCAGCTTGCAGCGAAAGCGCCGCCTTGAAGGGGCGCTGCGCTGGCGCGGCCGCGGCCCGGCCGGCAGCTGTCAGCAATCCCGTGCGAAGGCTGCTAGAGCATTGTTTTTGCAGACGGAAACCAATCTTTAGCCTTGGCGTTGGCAAAGTGTGTAGCCGACAATGAAGTGTCCGGTCCCGTCTTCCCCCTTCCTGATGGCAGGCGGGGCCGCGGATTGGAGGTGTGACCCATGGTTTCCAAGGTGTCGCGTGACTTCGTCCTGCAGATGGAAGGCTACGGCCTCGCCACGGCCGAGATCCTCTATCGCATGCCCGACCACCCCGGCCTGCTCCAGACCTTTCTCTGGCAGGAGTACGACCTTTGCCCGCGCTTTCCGGAGCTGAACAAGTTCCTCGAATTCTGGCAGCGCGAGATCGAGGGGCGGCTCCATTCGGTGCGGGTCGCCCATTCCGGCCTCATCAAGCCCGCAGAACTGCGGTCCGTGGACGGAATGTTCCTTTTGAACTGATCTGGACCATTCTCCCAACGTCAGGGGGTTTCCGTATCGGTCAACGCGCTTTATGGTTTCCAAGGGCGGTGAGGACATGCACGTCCCCGCGGGGGTGGGGCGTGCATGTCCGCTCAATTCGCCAGCGCGCGTCTGTCGTAGCGTAAGATTTGCGCGGCCGTGCCCTGCCACCGCCGTTTTCGGGTTGTAGCTGAAGCGTCCACGTCATGAGGGCGCCTTGGACCATCGCACCCCACGAACCTCCGAGCTCCTGGCCGCAGTGCTCGCGTCGCAGGAACAGGATCAGGTCGCCATCGGCGATCTCGTCAATGCCTTGCGAAACCGCGCCTTCGGCATCCTCTTCCTCATTTTCGGCATTCCCAACTGCATCCCCATGCCGCCCGGCATCCCGGTGGTGTGCGGCATCATCCTGGGCCTCATCGGCCTGCAGATGATGCTGGGGCGGCAGGAACTATGGCTGCCGGAACGGATCGCCCGCCGCACCTTCTCCCGCGCGATGCTGGAGTCGATCGTCACCCGCTCGCGGCCCTGGATTGAGCGGTTCGAGCGCATCTCGCGGCCCCGCCTCGAAGAGTTCGCCGGCCCCACGGCGCGGCGGGTGGTGGGCGCGACGGTGGTGGTGCTGGGCTTCATCCTGATCCTGCCCATCCCCTTCCTCGGTAATCTGCCGCCGGGCTTTGCCGTGTGCATCTTCGGCCTCGGCCTCGTGGAGCGGGACGGCCTCGTCATCCTCGCCGGCTTCGGCGCGACGATCCTCGGGCTGATGGTGACAGCGCTGATGAGTTGGGCCATCTACCAGGGCGCCATCGCCATCTTCTGAGCCGTTGCCCTCTCCATGTCTGCCTTCCCCCATGCGCGTTGACGCCTTCGACTTCCACCTCCCCGAGGACCGCATCGCCCTGCGCCCCGCCGAGCCGCGCGACACGGCGCGCATGCTCGTCGTCCGCCCCGGCGCAGCGCCAGAGCTGGACGACCGCAGCGTGCGCGACCTGCCGGACTTCCTGCGGCCCGGCGATGCGGTGGTGGTGAACGACACCCGCGTCATCCCCGCCGCGCTGGAAGGCGTTCGCTCCCGCGATGGCGGCTCGGACGTGGCCGTGGAGGCGACGCTCATCAAACGCCTCGCGCCCGACCGCTGGCGCGCCTTTGCCAAGCCCGGCAAGCGCCTGCGGGTCGGCGACCGCATCCGTTTCGGCGGCGAGGGCGGCGCCTGCCTCCTCGGCACGCTCGATGCGACCGTGGCGGGCAAGGAGGAGGACGGCTCCATCGTCCTCGCCTTCGATTTCGCCGGAGACGTGCTGGATGATGCGGTGGCGGCCGTGGGCCACATGCCCATCCCGCCCTATATCGCCGCCCGCCGCCACGAGGATGCGCGGGACAAGGACGACTACCAGACCCTGTTCGCCCGGGTCGCCGGCTCGGTGGCGGCGCCGACCGCGAGCCTGCATTTCACGCCCGACCTCCTCGCCCGCATGGCGGCCGCCGGCGCGACGCTGCACAAGGTCACACTGCATGTCGGCCCCGGCACCTTCCTGCCGGTCAAGGCGGAGGACACTGCCGGCCACACCATGCACGCCGAGTGGGGGGAGGTGACGCGCGAGACGGCCGACGCCCTCAATGCGGTGAAGGCGAAGGGCGGGCGCATCTTCACCATCGGCTCCACCTCGACCCGCCTCATCGAGAGCGCGGCGGGAGAGGACGGGCTTATCGGCCCCTTCGTGGGGGAGACGGACATCTTCATCACCCCCGGCTACCGTTTCCGCGCGGTGGACGCGATGCTCACCAACTTCCACCTGCCGCGCTCGACGCTGGTGATGCTGGTGGCGGCCTTCATCGGACATGAGGCGCAGAAGCGCGCTTATGCCCATGCGATCGCGGAAAACTACCGCTTCTATTCCTATGGCGATGCGTGCCTGCTTCTGCCACAAGGCGGCGCATGACGCCCGACACGCCTGCCGACACCTTCTCCTTCACCCTCTCCGCCACCGACGGCGCCGCCCGCACCGGCTTCGTCTCGACCCCGCGCGGGCGCATCCGCACGCCGGCCTTCATGCCGGTGGGCACGGTCGCGACGGTGAAGGGGCTCTATTTCGACCAGGTGAAGGCGGCGGGCGCGGATATCGTGCTCGGCAACACCTACCACCTCATGTTGCGCCCCGGCGCCGAACGGGTGGCGAAGCTGGGCGGCCTGCACAAATTCATGCGCTGGGATGGGCCGATCCTCACCGATTCCGGCGGTTTCCAAGTGATGAGCCTGTCGAGCCTGCGCAAGATGAGCGAGCAAGGCGTCACCTTCCGCTCCCATGTGGACGGCGCCTATCACGAGATGAGCCCGGAGCGCTCGGTCGAGATCCAGGGTCTGCTCGGCGCGGACATCCAGATGCAGCTCGACGAGTGCGTGCGCCTGCCCTGCACCGACGAGGAAGCCGAGCGCGCCATGCGGCTCTCGCTACGCTGGGCGGAGCGCTCGAAGCGCGCGTTCGAGACGCAGCCCAAGGGCCGCGCCATCTTCGGCATCGTGCAGGGCGGTGCGGTGCCGGCGCTGCGGATCGAGTCGGCCCGCGCGCTGGCGGACATGGATTTCCCCGGCTATTCCATCGGCGGACTCGCGGTGGGCGAGCCGCAGGAGATCATGCTGGCCATGATCGAGACGGTGGCACCGCACCTGCCCACCAACAAGCCGCGCTACCTCATGGGCGTCGGCACGCCGGACGATCTTCTGGAGAGCGTCGCGCGCGGCATCGACATGTTCGACTGCGTGATGCCCACACGCTCGGGCCGGCACGCTTTGGCCTTCACCCGCTTCGGTCGCATCAACCTGAAGAACGCCCGCCACGCGGATGACCCCCGTCCGCTGGACGAGGAGAGCGACTGCCCGGCGCTGCGCGACTATTCGCGTGCCTATCTCCACCACCTCGTGCGCTGCGAGGAGATGCTGGGGGCCATGCTGATTTCGTGGGCCAATATCCACTATTACCAGCAGCTCATGGCCGGTGCCCGCGCCGCCATCGCCGCCGGGCGGTATGCGGATTATGTGGCGGAGACCAAGGCCGGCTGGGCGCGGGGCGATCTGCCGGTGTGGGAAGGCTGAGGGAAGCCCCTCCGGCCCGACTTGCCATTTCCGCTGCGTCTTTGCGCGGCCTGATCGTGTGCCGCAGGCCCTGCGGCTGCGCAACTTCAAGCAGCCTGCCCGACCGCCATGGCCCGCCCCGGCCGACACGCCGCACCAGCGGGCTTTGGACTTCACCTTCGCCCTGTGATAAGCGCAGGGTCCGCTCCGGCCGGGCGCCAGCCGCCCTTGCCCGGAGCCTCCACGCCATCACCGGAGACCTGCCATGGCCTCGCAGGACGCGAACCGCTCCTCCGTCACGGAGGAAATGAACCGCTTCTTCACCGCCTCTCTCGCCGAGACCGATCCCGAGATCGCCGGCGCGGTGCAAGCGGAGCTGGGTCGCCAGCGGGACGAGATCGAGCTGATCGCCTCCGAGAACATCGTCTCGCGCGCCGTGCTCGAAGCCCAGGGCTCCGTGCTCACCAACAAGTATGCCGAGGGCTATCCGGGCAAGCGCTACTACGGCGGCTGCCAGTTCGTGGACGTGGCCGAGAACCTCGCCATCGAGCGCGCAAAGAAGCTGTTCAACTGCGGCTTCGCCAACGTGCAGCCGAATTCCGGCAGCCAGGCGAACCAGGGCGTGTTCTTCGCGCTGCTCCAGCCGGGCGACACCTTCCTCGGCCTGAACCTCGCCGCGGGCGGACACCTCACTCACGGCTCGCCGGTGAACATGTCCGGCAAGTGGTTCAAGCCGGTGCCCTACACCGTGCGCGAGGACGACCAGCGCATCGACTACGAGGCGGTGGCCCAGCTCGCCGACCAGCACAAGCCGAAGCTCATCGTGGCCGGCGGCTCCGCCTATCCGCGCATCATCGACTTCGCCAAGATGCGCGCCATCGCCGATTCCGTCGGCGCGCTGCTGATGGTGGACATGGCGCATTTTGCGGGCCTGGTCGCCGGTGGCGCCCATCCGAGCCCGTTCCCGCACGCCCATGTGGTGACGACCACCACCCACAAGACCCTGCGCGGCCCCCGCGGCGGCATGATCCTCACCAATGACGAGGACATCGCCAAGAAGGTCAATTCGGCCATTTTCCCCGGCATCCAGGGTGGTCCGCTCATGCATGTCATCGCCGCCAAGGCGGTGGCCTTCGGCGAGGCGCTGCGCCCCGAGTTCAAGCTC
>JAEWBL010000185.1 GCA_023391175.1 Pseudomonadota bacterium | reverse complement strand
GCTCAGCGCGGCAGGGTCGAGGCGCCCATGAGCGCCATGTCGATGGCGTGGGCGGCCTGGCGGCCCTCGCGGATGGCCCACACCACGAGCGACTGGCCGCGCCGCATGTCACCGGCCGCGAACAGCTTGGGCACGGAGGTGGCGTAGTCCTCGTCGTTGGCGCTGACATTGCCGCGCTTGTCGAGGGCGACGGCGGTATCGGCCAGCATGCCCGCGTGCAGGGGGTGGGCGAAGCCGATGGCCAGGAACACGAGATCGGCGCGCAGCACGAACTCGGTGCCGGCGACGGGCTGGCGCTTGGCGTCCACGCGGGCGCACTTCACGCCGGTGACGCGGCCGTTGCGACCCTCGATGCCCAGCGTCGCGCAGGCGAACTCGCGCTCGGCGCCCTCGGCCTGCGAGGAGGAGGTGCGGAACTTGGTGGGCCAGAAGGGCCACACCGCCAGCTTGTCCTCCTTCATGGGGGGCACGGCCCGGATGTCGAGCTGGGTGACCGAGAGCGCGCCCTGGCGGAAGGCGGTGCCCACGCAGTCGGAGGCGGTGTCGCCGCCGCCCACCACCACCACATGCTTGCCGCCGGCGAGGATCGGAATCTCGTTCACCGGCTCGTCGCTCTCGCGGCGGTTGGACTGCACGAGATAGGGCATGGCGAAGTGCACGCCCTCCATCTCCTGCCCGGGGAGGCCGGGATCGCGCGGGGCCTCGGAGCCGCCGGCGAGCAGAACCGCGTCGTGGGTGTCGAGAAGCTCCTGCAGGGGGCGGACCACACCGATGTTCTCGTTGTAGTGGAAGGTCACGCCTTCCGCCTCCATCTGCTTCACCCGACGGTCGATGTGGTGCTTCTCCATCTTGAAGTCGGGGATGCCGTAGCGCAGCAGGCCGCCGGCCTTGGGCTCGCGCTCATAGACATGCACGTCATGGCCGGCGCGGGCGAGCTGCTGGGCGGCGGCAAGGCCGGCCGGGCCGGAGCCGACGATGGCGACGGTCTTGCCGGTCTTGACCTCGGCGGGCTCGGGCTTGATCCAGCCCTTCTTCCACGCCTTGTCGGCGATGGCCTGCTCCACCGTCTTGATGGTGACGGGCACGTCCTCGAGGTTCAGCGTGCAGGCTTCCTCGCACGGGGCGGGGCAGATGCGGCCGGTGAACTCGGGGAAATTGTTGGTGGAGTGGAGGTTGCGCGCGGCCTCTTCCCACTCGTTGCGATAGACGAGGTCGTTCCAGTCCGGGATCTGGTTGTGGACCGGGCAGCCGGTGGGACCGTGGCAGAAGGGGATGCCGCAATCCATGCAGCGCGACGCCTGGTTCTCCACCTCGGCGTCGGGCAGCGGCAGCGTGAACTCGCGGAAATGGCGGATGCGGTCGGATGCGGGCTGATACTTCTGCTCGCGCCGATCAATCTCCAGGAACCCCGTGACCTTGCCCATAAAAACCTCGTTGGCGAACCTTGAGGGAACCGCCGCGCGCGCCGGATGTCTCCGCGTGCCGCACCACCAGTTCCATTACAAGAATTGTTCCAGCTTGAGGACTCGGTTTTCGCGCGCGTTCCCGCACGGGCGACCGGCCCGCTCGCCGGCCGCTCCGGGCCGGCCGGCGTCCCCTCCGGGGAGGGGACGCTCCTGCCTCATTCGGCCGCCGCGAGGCCGCGGCGCTTCTCCATCTCGCGCAGGGCGCGGCGGTATTCCACCGGCATCACCTTGACGAACTTGGAGCGGTAGTCCGCCCAGTTGTCGAGGATCTGCTGCGCCCGCGCCGAGCCCGTATAGTGCAGGTGCTTGGCGATGAGCTGGTGCAGGCGCTCCTCGTCGTGGCGGGACATGTCGCCCTGCACATCGATGCGGCCCTTGAACTCCAGGTCGCCGCCGTGGTGGTGGAGGCGCTCCAGGAGATCCTCCTCCTCCTCGACCGGCTCCAGGTCCACCATGGAGAGGTTGCAGCGCTTGGCGAAGCTCTTGTCCTCGTCGAGCACATAGGCGACGCCGCCGGACATGCCGGCCGCGAAGTTGCGCCCCGTGGGGCCGATGACCACCACGATGCCGCCGGTCATGTATTCGCAGCCATGGTCGCCGGTGCCTTCGACGACGGCGATTGCCCCCGAATTGCGCACGGCGAAGCGTTCGCCGGCGACGCCGCGGAAGTAGCATTCGCCCTCGGTGGCGCCATACATCACCGTGTTGCCGACGATGATGGAATTCTCCGCCACGATGGCCGAGTTGGCCGGCGGCCGCACGATGATGCGCCCGCCCGACAGGCCCTTGCCCACGTAGTCGTTGGCCTCGCCGATGAGGTCGAAGGTGACGCCCGCCGCGAGGAAGGCGCCGAAGGCCTGGCCCGCCGTGCCCGAGAGGGTGACGTGGATGGTGTCGTCGGGCAGGCCGGCGCCGCCATAGGCCTTGGCCACCGCGCCCGAGAGCATGGCGCCGGCGGAGCGGTCCACCGAGCGGATGGGGGTCTCGATCTCCACGCGCTCGCCGCGCTCCAGCGCGGGGGCCGCCTTTGCGATGAGGGTGCGGTCGAGCACCTTCTCGATGGGGTGGTGCTGGCGCTCGGTGTGGCGGATGCCCACGTCGGCAGGCACCTGCGGCACCGCGAAGATGCGCGAGAAGTCGAGGCCCTTGGCCTTCCAGTGGTCGATGGCGGCCTTCTGGTCCAGCACGTCGGCGCGGCCCACCATCTCCTCCAGCTTGCGGAAGCCGAGGGAGGCCATGATCTCGCGCACCTCTTCCGCGATGAAGAAGAAGTAGTTGATGACGTGCTCGGGCGTGCCCTTGAAGCGCTTGCGCAGCACGGGGTCCTGCGTCGCCACGCCCACCGGGCAGGTGTTCAGGTGGCACTTGCGCATCATGATGCAGCCCG
>JAEWBL010000132.1 GCA_023391175.1 Pseudomonadota bacterium | reverse complement strand
GGGCATGGCCAACCCCCAGTTTCCTTATCGTAAGGCCGGGTTGACAATCGCGCCGCCGTGCCCTCGCTGCTGGCCTTGCCTTGACTCGCCCACAATCCCGGTGTCTCTCCGCTCCCCAATTTCCAGCCGGAGGGCCGCCCAATGACCGAAGGGTCGCGCACAACACCCCAGACCGCCTTCATTTTCCCCGGTCAGGGCAGCCAGGCCGTGGGCATGGGCAAGGCCCTGGCCGACAATTTCCCCGCCGCAAAGGCCGTGTTCGAGGAGGTGGACGCCGCCCTCGGAGACAGCCTGACCAAGGTGATGTGGGAAGGCCCCTCCGATGCGCTGACCCTCACCGCCAACGCCCAGCCGGCGCTGATGGCGGTATCCATTGCCGCGCTCCGGGTTCTCGAATCGGAAGCGGGACTTGATCTCGCCCGCGAGGCGGCCTTCGTCGCCGGCCATTCGCTGGGTGAATATTCGGCCCTCGCCGCGGCCGGCGCCCTCACCGTCACCGAGGCGGCGCGGCTCCTGCGCATCCGCGGCCGCGCCATGCAGGATGCGGTGCCGGTGGGCGAAGGCGCCATGGCCGCCCTGCTCGGCCTCGACTACGACCAGGCCGTCGCGGTGGCGGCGGAGGCGGCCGGCGACGACGTCTGCGAGGCGGCCAACGACAATGCCCCCGGGCAGGTGGTGGTCTCCGGCACCAAGGCCGCCGTGGAGCGCGCCATCCTCATCGCCAAGGAGCGCGGTGCGCTGAAGGCGGTGCTGCTGCCGGTGTCCGCCCCCTTCCATTGCCGCCTCATGGGCCCCGCCGCCGAGGCCATGGAAGTGGCCCTCTCCGGCTCCACCGTGATGACGCCGCGCGTGCCGCTGGTCGCCAACGTGCGCGCCTCTCCGGTCACCGACCCGGCCGAGATCGTCCGCCTTCTGGTGGAGCAGGTGACGGGCACCGTGCGCTGGCGCGAAAGCGTGATCTACATGGCCGGCGCGGGCGTCACCCGCGTGGTCGAGGTGGGCGCCGGCAAGGTGCTCTGCGGCCTCGTGAAGCGCATCGACAAGCAGATCGCGGCCAGCGCCGTGGGCACGCCCGAGGACGTGGCGGCCTTCATCGCCGCCCGCAACGCGGCCGCTTCCGCCGCCTGACTTCTTCTCACCGATGGGCGCCCTCCCCGGAAAAAATCCGGGCGAGGGCGTCCGCGCGTCGGGACACCACCCGACCAAGCCGATACAACCGGCGGCGCAAAAGCCGCGACACCCGAAAGAAACTGGGGGCTGACATGTTCGATTTGACCGGCAAGACTGCGCTCGTGACCGGCGCCACCGGCGGCATCGGCGGCGCCATCGCCAAGGCGCTGCACGCCCAGGGCGCCACGGTCGCCGTCTCCGGCACCCGCCGCGAGGCGCTCGATGCCATCGCCGCCGAGATGGGCGGCGAGCGCGTCATCGTGCTGCCCTGCAACCTCGGCAACACCGAAGAGGTGGAAAAGCTCATCCCCGCCGCCGAGGAGGCGCTGGGCGGGCATGTGGACATCCTCGTCAACAATGCCGGCATCACCCGCGACAACATCTTCATGCGCCTTTCCGACGAGGCGTGGGACCAGGTGATCGCGGTGAACCTCACCGCCGCCTTCCGCCTCTCGCGCGCCGCCGTGCGCACCATGATGCGCCGCCGCTCCGGCCGCATCATCTCCATCACCTCCATCGTCGGCGTCACCGGCAATGCGGGTCAGGGCAATTATGCCGCCGCCAAGGCCGGCATGATCGGCATGTCCAAGTCGCTGGCGCAGGAAGTCGCCTCGCGCGGGGTGACGGTGAACTGCATCGCCCCCGGCTTCATCGCCACGCCGATGACCGATGCGCTCAACGAGAAGCAGCGCGAGGGCATCCTCAAGGCCGTGCCGGCCAACAAGCTCGGCACCCCCGAGGACATCGCCGCCGCCTGCGTCTACCTCGCCTCCAACGAGGCCGCCTACGTCACCGGCCAGACGCTGCACGTGAACGGCGGCATGGCGATGATCTGACGCCTTCCGATACCGTTTTTCGGCGCCCGCCCGGCTCCTTCAACCGGGCGGACGTTGTAAGCGGGACGGGAACTATTCTATCCTGCGTGTGCGTGCGGGGGACGGGAGGCACGCATGAGGATAGAGCGTGTGGGCGCTGGCTCCGAGCCTGCGCCGGGTCTGTCATTGCGGCAGAAGCCGCGCAATATTCTATCGCGCTTCTGGAGCCGCATCCTCGATCTCACGCTGGTCCTGTGGGTGGTGCGGGTTCCGCTTCTCAGCGTGCTCCTCGGCCTCGCCATGATGGCCGGGGTGACGCAGGCGCAGGACGTGATGCTCGACGTCGCCATGGCCGGTGCGCCCGTCGGCGCCGCGGCGGGCCTCTCGCGGGCGATTCTTTCCCTTGTCCTCGCCGTCTTCCTGCTGTGGGCCATGCCGGTCCACTATGCCGCGCGCCTGCTGGTGGAGACCGACAACGGCCTTGCGGTTCTGGCCGCCCGGCGCAATGCCGCGGCCGGCCGGCGCGGTGTCGCCGGGCGCGACCGGCTGACGGCGGGCATGGTGCGGGAGGTGCCGCGCCTCATCGGCGTCATGCCCTTCCTGATCTTCGCCATCGGCGCGGACGCGGCCATTTCCAACCTGCCGACGCTCGCCGACCGCCCGGCCATCGAGGCCGCCCACCACCAGCTCGTGGTGCTCGTCTGGGCGATGGTGGCGGCGGTGCCGCTCTTCTATCTCTATTGCGTGCTGCGCGGACGGCTGACCCAGGTCGGAGTGCTGGCGGCCTTCGACCGCGCGCTGGGGCACTGGCTGAAGCCGGTGTTCGGCCTCCTCGGCATCGCGCCCCGGCGGGACGACGCGGACGGCCAGCTCCACGCCACCGGCCGCCTCGTGCTCCTGTTCTACGCCTTGCTGGTGGTGGCGGTGCTGGTGGCGAGCCCGCACTGGCTGGCGGCGCGGCTGCCGCTCGCCTATGCGGTGCCGCTGATCTTCGGCGGCTGGGTGCCGATCCTCTCCTATCTCTCCTCCGTGGGGCGGCGCTTCCATGTGCCGATCCTGACCGGCCTGTTCCTCGCCGGCGCCATCGGCGTCTACGTGTTCGGCGACAACCACGCGGTGCGCACCGTGACCGCCGACGAGCCGGCCTATCGGCGCACCAGCCTCGTCCAGGCCGTCCACCTGTGGATGCGGGCCAATGGCTGCGCCGAGCAGCCCTCGTCCTGTCCGCGCCCCATCATCGTCACCGCCGCCGGCGGAGCGAGCCGGGCGGGCTTCTTCATCGCCAGCGTGATCGGCCATTTCCTCGACTACGACCAGCAGAAGCAGGCCTTCAGCTTCACCCGCGCGGACGGCTCCAAGGTGAGCCGCGCGGCGCGGGACGACGGGCGCTTCACCCCCGCAGTCCAGAGCGCGCTCGACGGAAAGGACATCGCCACCCGCCTGTTCGCCATCTCCGGCGTCTCGGGCGGCTCCCACGGGGCGGCGGTGGTGGCGGCCGCCCTGTCGGCCCGGACCGGCAAGGCGCCCCCCTGCCCTACCGAGGCGCCGGCCCACTGGTTCGGCGGCGCCATCAACGGCTGGCGCGACTGCCTGGAGAGCATGACGGCGGACGATTTCCTCACCGCCACCTTCTTCGGCCTCGCCTTCCACGATCAGGTGCAGCTGTTCCTGCGCGATCGCGCCGCGCTGCTGGAGGAGGCCTGGGAGGCGAGCTTCGCCCGCCATGTGGGCGCGGCCGGCGCCCATGCCGGCCCCGGCGCCGCCCGCCGCCTCTCCGAGCCGTTCCTCAGCGCCCCGCGCGATCCCGAGCACTGGGTGCCCTATCTGGTGCTCAACGGCACGTCGGTGGAGACCGGCCAGCGCATCATCACCACCGACCTCCTGCCGACCTACGCTGCGGCGAGCCGCTGCCCGAGCGGCGGCCCCAATGCCGAATGCCCCATCTTCACCCACGCCATCGACTTCCACAGCCTCGTGCGCTCGGACCTCGACGTGCGGCTCTCCACGGCGGCCACCAACTCTGCCCGCTTCCCGGTGATCTCGCCGCCGGGCTCCATCTACC
>JAEWBL010000122.1 GCA_023391175.1 Pseudomonadota bacterium | reverse complement strand
CGCTTCTGGCAGAGGGCAGCGAGGCGGACGAGGAGACGCTCGACATGATTTTTGAGCAGATGGAGGGGGGCGCATTGGACGGCCTCGCACCCGCCGACATCTGGTCGGAAGTCTGCCGGGGGCTGATGGGTGCCCGGCCCGGCGCCATGGTCAAGGCGCTGCGGGAGTGCGGGGTGCTGGAAGAAATCCTGCCCGAGGTCTCCGCCGTCTTCGGGGTTCCGCAGATCACCGACACGGCGGAAGAGATCGACCTTGGCGTCCTTCTCGTCGCGGCCCTAAACGAGGCCGGCCGGCGGGGCGCGCCGCTGGAGGTGCGTTTCGCGCTGCTGATGATGCACGCCGGCAAGTCGGACTCCCCGCGCGAGCACCTGCCCGTCCACTATCGCCACATGGAACGCGCCGTTCCGCGCATCGCGGCCGCCTGCGACCGTCTTGATGTGCCCGAGCGCTGCCGCGACCTGACGCTCCTTGCGGTCCACGAATGCGAGCGGGTGCAGCGCGCCTCGCCGGTCCGGGCTGGACCGCTCGCGGCTATGCTGGAGCGCACCGGCGCCTTCCGCGATCCCGACCTGTTCGAGGCGCTGCTGCTGGTTGCCACCTGCGACTATTTCGGCCACGGCGACCGCATCGGCGAGACCCACCCCAAGGTGGAGCTGCTGCGCGCCGCCCGCGCCGCCTGCGCGGGGATCGACGACACCGGCCTCGACGCCGACGATATCGCGCTGTCCCGCGCGCAAGCCATTGCCGGAGCGTTCAAATCCGAGCGGTGGGCGGACGCCTGAGGATCAGAACAGGCGGCCGCCGTCCGGCACCTTGAGGCTGGGCGAGATCAGCACCACCGCGCCGTTCTCGTCGGGAAAGCCGAGGGTCAGCACCTGCGACATGAAGGGGCCGATCTGCCGGGGCGGGAAATTCACCACCGCCGCCACCTGCCGCCCCACCAGATCCTCCGGCGTGTAATGCACGGTGATCTGCGCCGACGACCTTTTCACCCCGATCTCCGCCCCGAAGTCGATGGTGAGCTTGAAGGCAGGCTTGCGCGCCTGCGGGAAGGGTTCGGCGGCCACGATGGTGCCGACGCGAATATCCACCTTCAGGAAGTCGTCGAAGGTGATGACGGGGGAAGGTGCGCTCTCGTCGGACATGGCGGCCTGCTGCTGCGGAAGGCCTGCTTATAGGCCAACGCCGGCCTTCTCCGCGAGCCCCCAGAGAAGTCGCCGTCAGCTTGACAGTAAAGGGGGCAGAAAATATTAACCCAGCGGTAACCATGCCCGGGCGGGGGAACGGACAAGTGACTTTCAAACCACGGATTTTTGCCGGCTTCCTCGCCCTCTCGGCCCTCGGCGCATCGCTTCCTGCCACGGCGCAGGAGACGACCTACGACCGCTCCGGCCGCTGGACCATTACTGCCGTTTTCGACAACAACCAGTTCGGCTATTGCGCCGCCGACACCGACAACGGCCAGGTGCAGCTCCGCATCGGCACGGATGGAAAGTCTTGGCAGATCGGCGTGCCTTACTATGGCAACGTCTCGGGCCCCCTCGACGCCTATTACGGCTTCGGCGGTGCCGCGGAGATGGGCACCTTCCATGCCGAGGGGGACGGCTGGGCCTCCATGATGATCAACAACGACCAGCTTAACGCCTTCAGGACGTTGCCGGAATTCTCCGTGAATCTCGACCGGGGCGAGCAGACCTTCAAGCTCGCCGGTGCCATCCAGGCGCTCGACAAGACCCTGGCGTGCGCGCGCAACCGCGGCCAGAAGCCCTCCCCGCCGCCCCCTCCCCCGCAGCAGAATGTGACCAACGGCAAGAATTGCCCGCCCTTCGGCAGCGTCCGCTCGCAGAACAGCAATGCTGCGGTGAAGGTGATGTTCGTCAATGAAACCGACATCCCCCTCAACATCATGTGGATCGACTTCAACGGCGAGTGGAAGAAGTACCATACACTCAGGCCGCACTCGAATGTGGAGCAGCCGACCTATGGCACGCACCCATGGATCGCCGTGGATTCCCGCGGCACCTGCCATGGCGGCGTGATGTACGGCAATCCGGCCTCGCGCACCGAGGGCGACAACATGTTCCAGATCTGGGACTGAGACGGCACGCAGGCCGGCGACAGCTTCGGGGGGCAATGGCAATGTCTTGCAGGGCTTATGTTTTCGGGGCGTTGGTGGCCGCAGCGGCAGTCGCCGTGGCGGTCCCGGCGGCGGCGCAGAGCGCGGGGCGCAACTGTCCGCCCTATGGCAGCGTCCGCTCCATCAACAGCAAGGCGCCGGCGGAGGTTATCTTCCTGAATTTCACGAAGATTCCGCTAACCATCATGTGGATCGACTTCGACGGGCAGTGGCGCAAGTACCACACGCTTGCCCCCAATGCCGCCGCCACCCAGCGCACCTTCGGCACCCACCCCTGGATCGCGGTGGACGAGAGGGGCAATTGCCACGGGCGGGTGATGTACCCCAACCCCAATTCGCGCGACGGCGGCGACAACCGGTTCGAGATCTACGACTGATTTGGCTTATCCTACAAAGAGTTGCGCCTCCGACCGGGCGGCTGGCCGGCGGCGCGGTGCTCAGCTCCGGGGTGTGATCGGAGCCTTGCTGGTGCGGCCCCACGCCACGAAAAGTGCGAGGGCGAGCAGGACCAGATTCATCGGCAACACCTGGGCCTCGCCACGGGTGACATGCAGCACCATGGCGGCCGCCTGGATGGTGGCGAAGCCCGCTGCGGCGAGCGGCGTCAGGCCCGGCTGGATGCGCGTAAGTGCCGGAAAGATAATGCCAATCGCGCCGGCCAGCTCGGCAAGCCCGACGAAGCGCACGAGCCAGAGCGGGGCATCGGCGGCCCAGGTCGCGCCCATCTGGGCGAGGGCCGGCGGGGGCATGAAGGCGTGCATGCCGCCGGCCATGGCGAACATGAGGGCGAGCAGGATCTGGGCGGCCCACAGAGCGAGGGTCCAGCCTCGATTCGGGGCGATGCCGGTGGCGATGTCGGTGGGTGCCATGGGGTGTTTCACCGGGGGTATCGGCGTCGTTCGGGAACGGTTCGCCTGACTGTCAGATGCCTCGACGCTAACGCTTTCCCATGAGGCAATCATGCCGCCATAATTTGACGCTCGATTTCCTGATAGCGAATGATGATGGACACGCTCGCCAGCCTCCGCATCTTCGTCGCCGTCGCCGAGCTGAAGAGCTTCGCCGCCGCCGCCGCGCGCCTGCGGCTCTCCCCGGCCATGACCACCAAGCATGTCCAGCATCTGGAGGCGCGGGTGGGGGCGCGGCTGTTCCAGCGCACCAGCCGGAAGGTCAGCCTCACCGAGGCGGGGGCGCTCTATCTCGCCGAGGTGCGCCCCCTGCTGGAGGGGCTGGACGAGGCGGAGGCGCGCATCGGGGCGGCGACGGTGGAGCCGCGGGGCACGCTCCGCATGAGCCTGCCGGTGTGGATGGCGCATCCGCGCTTCGTCCGCCTCTTCGCCGCCTACCGGGCGCGTTACCCGCAGGTGCGGCTCGACCTGCATCTGGACGGGCGGGCAGTGAATCTGGTGGAGGAGGGCTTCGACCTCGCCCTGCGCATCACCCGGACGCTGGACGAGGGGGTGATCGCCCGTGCGCTCGCCCCCATCTCCTTCGTGCTGGTGGCCGCCCCGGCCCTTCTCGCCCGCACCGGACGGCCGGAGCGCCTCGCCGATCTCGACGGCCTGCCCTTCCTCGCCTACGCGCCTTTGATGGCGAGCGGACGCATCGCGCTGCCGGGGACGGGCGAGGAGATCCGCTTCGATCCGGTGGTGCTGAGCGGCAACGAGACCCTGCTGCTGATGGCGGCGCAGGAGGGCATGGGCTTTGCCTTCATGCCCCGCGCCATCGTGGAGGACGACCTCGCCGCCGGCACGCTGGACCACATCCTGCCCGCCGCCCTCACCCCCTCCGTCCCCC
>JAEWBL010000068.1 GCA_023391175.1 Pseudomonadota bacterium | reverse complement strand
GGTCAGGCCCTTCTTGCCGACCCGGCCGCCGCAGAAGTTGGCGCCCTGCCCTCGCACTACCAAGGCCCGCATACTCGATTGATTCACAAGGGTTTTGGCCGTTTCGGCGAGGTCCAGAAGGGCCTCTGTGTCCAGATGGTTCGGCTCGCCCTGTCCCACCAGTGTCAGGACGACGACGCCATTGCCTTGTTCCTCGACGCGAACGGCCATTCCCGGGGCTCCCTGCGCGGCCGTCTGGCGGGCCGCCTTGCTTCTTCGTACCGGGGGAGTGTGGCACCCACCACGCAGAATGTAAACTGATTGTACGACAATATTCGAGACAGACAAACGGACAGCCGTGACCCTCGCGCACGAAGGCGGGGAGCGCCCAGAAAGTCGCGCTCAGCGCGATGCGGATCTGGCGCCCGCGGCCCCGAAGGTGTTGGAAGACAAGGCCTCGAACCGCTCCGGCGGCAGCGGGCGGCTCCAGAAATAGCCCTGCCCGAAGGTGCAGCCGTGGGAGGCGAGGAAGGCCATCTGCCCGGCCTCCTCCACCCCCTCCGCGAGGATCTCGATATCCAGCGCCCGGGCCATGGCGATCATGGCGCGCACCAGCTCGCCATCCACCACGGACGCGGGGAGATCGCGCACGAAGCTCTGGTCGATCTTCAGCCGGGAGATGGGGAAGCGCTTGAGGTAGGCGAGGGAGGAATAGCCGGTGCCGAAATCGTCGATGGCGATCCTGACACCCAGTTCCGCGATGCGGTTCAGCTTCGATTCAGCACCGGTATCGGCACCGAAAAGCATACTTTCGGTGATTTCGAATTCGATGCTGTCAGCCGGCACCCCGGCGGCGGCCAGCGCCGCCTCGGTCCGGGCGCAGATGTCGCTCGCGGCGAGCTGCCCGGCGGAGATATTCACCGCGATGAATCCGCACGGCAGCCCGGCCTTCCGCCAGGCCGCCATCTGGGTGCAGGCGGTCGCCAGCACGAAGTCGCCCAGGGGGACGATGAGGCCGGTCTCCTCGGCGACGGGGATGAAGCGGGCGGGGCCGATCATCTCCCCCTCGGGGGTGACCCACCGCACCAGCGCCTCGGCACCGACAATCACCTGGTCCTCGAGCCGGACGATGGGCTGGTAGTGGACGGTGAATTCGTGCTCCGCCAGGGCCCGCCGCAAATTGGCCACCAGTTGCACGCGCGCCCGCGCGTCGCGGGTCAGGGCGTCGGTATAGAAGGCGTAGGTCCGCCCGCCCCGGCTCTTGGCCTGGTAGAGGGCGGCATGGGCATGCTGGAGCAGGGTGGTGGCGTCGCCCGCGTCCTCCGGGAAGAGGCTGATGCCGATGCTGGCATTGACGAAGAGATCGGCGACGCCCTCCGCAGCGAACGGCTCGGCCAGCGCCTCGATGAGGCGCACGGCGAGGCTCACCGCCTCCTTCGGCCCCTCGCTCCCGTCGATCACCACGACGAATTCGTCGGCGCCGTAGCGGCCGATGGTGGCATCTTCCGGCACCGTCCTGCGGATGCGCTGGGCGGCCGTGCGCAGCACCCTGTCCCCGGCGGCAAAGCCGAGGCTGTCGTTGATGGTCTTGAGATGTTCGATATCGACGTAGAGCACGGCGCACCGGGTGCCCTCGCGGGTCAGCGCGTGCTCGATGAGGGAATAGGTCAGGGTGCGGTTGGGCAGGCCCGTGAGCGGATCGTAGCGTGTCAGGCGATCCACCTCGATCTCGGAACGGCGCGCCTGGGTGATGTCGTTGAAGGCGCCCACATAGCTTTCCGGCGCGCCGGTGAGGCCGTAGACCGTGCTGATGACCGTCTGCTGCAGATAGAGCGTGCCGTCCTTGCGGCGGTTCCAGATCTCGCCGCGCCAGACGCCGGTGTCCTTCAGGGCGGTCCACAGGAGCTGGTAGAACAGGCGATCGTGCCGCCCGGAATTCAGGAACCGCATGTTCTGGCCGAGCACCTCGGCCTCCTCGTGGCCGGTGATGGCGACGAAGGCCGGATTTACCGCGGTGATCCGTCCGGAAAGGTCCGTCACCACCAGCCCTTCCTGGGTGTTGGTGAACACCGCCTGGGCCAGCGTCAGGCGATGCTCTGTCGCGCGGCGGGCCGTTGCGTCGGAGGCCATGAGGATGATGTAGCCGGCGCCCTCCGGGCTGTCGCGGGCGATGGACTGGACGCAGGACAACCAGATTTCCTCGCCCGCTCGGGTGAGGTGGGGCTGGTCGCCGCGCGCCTCGACCACCGCTCCCGAGGGCAGCGATGCGACGTCGGCGCGGCCGGTGTTGCCGCTCGCTCCGGCACGGAAGTTCGGCCGCACGTCGGCATAGCTGCGCCCGAGCAGGTCCTCCCGGCCATAGCCCAGGAGGACGCAGAGGGTTTCGTTGACCCGCAGGAAGCGCCCATCGAGGTCGAGATGGGCGATGCCCTCGGCGGCCTGCTCGAAGGTCGCCCGGAAGCGTTCCTCCGCCGCATGCAGCGCGGCCTTCTGGTCCGCCTCCGCGATGGCGGCGCGCAACTGCTGGCGCTGCACCATCAGGATGGCGAGAATGCCGGCCACCAGCAGACAGGCCGCGGCCGTGATGGCGGAGAGGAAGGCGACGCCCCGCACGTCGTCCACCACGTCGGCCGTGGCAACGCTGGCGATGAGTACAGCATCCGCGGCCGGGATCACCGCCGCGGCAGCCAGCAAGGAGGAATCGCCTTGCGGCTCCAGAACCCTCGCGACGCGGCCCGCCATTCCGTTCTGGGCGAGTTCCGCAAGGGACCCCGGCAGGGACGCCCCCTCTCCAACGATGCGCCATTCGCCCGGACCGGCGTTTCCGGTCGCGGTCCTCGTGACGATGAGCACCCGGCCGCTATCGCCCATCACGCCAAGGAACGCCGCGAGACGCCTGAAGCCTCCGCCGCCGTGGGCGACGATGTCTGCGGTCGAGGCCTGCGGCGCCTGCGGCGGCACCGCCAGCATGCGCCGCGCCACTTCCGCGTCGATGGAGCGCGCGACGACCTCGGTCATGAATTCGAGCTGCCCCGTCCGCTCTTGCAGCAGCCTGTCAGAGGCCGACCGGAAGACCGCGTAGCTGATGAGCCCCGCCGGGAGCGTGACGAAGGCGAGGATCAGGAACACACCCAGCCCCGGAGGGTGAGGATCGGCCGCGCCCCGCCCGTCCCCTGGGCGGCGGTATGCAGCGCCAGATAAAGCAGGGCGGTCGTCACCGCGACGAACACCAAGCCCTTGAGGGTGGAGAAGACGCCGAAGCCGATGGAGCCCCCGACCCCCTCGATGAAGCGGTCGGACAGGTAGATCCACAGGGTGGCGCCGATTGCATAGGCAATCGTGACGGTCGCGATGTACGTCCTGCGTGTCATCGTCGATCGTCTTTCAATGCCGGCCTGCGTCTGGCCCCACTCTACAGCCGGCCGACCGCGGGGCGAAGCGCCGGTTTTCGCTCGGCCGTGAAAAATCTGTGAACTCAAGGAGGTACGCCACCCCTCCGCTCCGCCGGCGGGGGCGCACGGAAGCGACCGGGCGGATGGGCTCAGGGCGTGGGCGCGACCACGTTGTCGAAGCTGATGACGACTTCCGTCTTCTGCTGCTGGGAGGTCATGCGGATCGGCAGGCCGCTGTCCACCGCGATCCAGACCCGCTGAGGGTCCAGCGCGCCGGCCCCGGGCATGGGCGGGGGCGTGTAGTCGTAGACCACCGCATTCCTGCCCTGGAACGTCTCGGCGCCCACGCGCCGACAGTCCTTCAGGCTGGATGCGCCGGGGATAACGCTCTTCTGCATCTGCACGCGCACGCCGGGTCCCAGCGGCAACTTCGTCCACTTGGCGTCATTCTTGACGTACATGTCGTCGCCGACGATCACGGATTCCATGAGGAGCGTCCCGCCCAGCGAAGTCGCCTGCCGGTAGGCCGGGGCCTTGCTGAGGCGATCATAGGCGTCCGCCACGCTCTGGCAGTCATCGGCTCGTGCCAGCGAGAGCGGCGCGAGCAGACACCCCAGCACCGGGACGGCTCCGGCAGCGCGCATGACGTATCCCTTCAGATCAGGCGCGGGAGCCCAGGCTGCGCCATCGGTTCATTCAGGCGGCCCTTCGGGCGGGCACCCTACCATTGGTACCGCACGCCGCCGCGGGCGTTGGCCGCCGCATAGCCGTCGCCGAACTTGAGGCTGGCGGTGGTGAAGCCGTTCCAGCCGCTGCTCTTGGCGAACACGTTGAAGCCACCGCCGATCTCGCCGAAGGCACCGTTGAAGTCGTCGGCGACGGTGAGCGGCAGGCCGGGATTGTAGATGGTCACCGCATTGTCCCCGAGGAACTCGTACCAGAGCCGGGCATTCAGGTTGGCCTCGATCCGCAGGGAGGAATTGTCGTAGACCGGCCCGCCCACGCGGGCGCCGATGCCCACCCGGAGGCTATCATTGCTGCCGAAGTCGGCCGACGTGCCCTGCACCAGGAACACGTTGTTGATGCGGGTGGAGACGTAGCTCAGCGTGGCGATGGGCTCGAAGAAGCCGGTGGCGCCGAGCTTCGCCCGGTATCCGGTGTCGAGGGTGAAGCCGAGGC
>JAEWBL010000046.1 GCA_023391175.1 Pseudomonadota bacterium | reverse complement strand
AGATCGGCGTGATCCTGCTCATGTTCGGCGTCGGCCTGCACTTTTCCCTGTCCGACCTCCTGTCGGTGAAGGCCATCGCCATTCCCGGCGCGGTGGTGCAGATCGCGGTGGCCACCCTCATGGGCATGGGCCTCGCCTGGGCGCTGGGCTGGGGCCTCGGGGCAGGCATCGTCTTCGGCATCGCCTTGTCGGTCGCTTCCACCGTCGTGCTTTTGCGCGCCCTGCAGGAGCGGCGCATGGTGGAGAGCGAGCAGGGGCGCATCGCGGTGGGCTGGCTCATCGTCGAGGACCTCGCCATGGTCCTCGCGCTGGTGCTCCTGCCGGCGCTGTCCGGCGCGCTCGGCGGACGGACGGTTACCACCGGCACCATCGACTGGCTGGGCCTCGGCGGCGACGTGTGGACGACACTCGCCATCACGCTGGTGAAGGTCGCAGGCTTCGTGGTGCTGATGCTGGTGGTGGGCCGCCGCGTCATCCCCCGGGTGATGCACTGGGTGGCGCACATCGGTTCGCGCGAACTGTTCCGCCTGGCGGTGCTGGCCATCGCGCTGGGCGTCGCGTTCGGCTCGGCCAAGCTGTTCGGCGTGTCGTTCGCGCTCGGCGCCTTCTTCGCCGGCATGGTGCTGAGCGAGAGCCCCCTCTCCCACCGCGCCGCCGAGGAGACCCTGCCCCTGCGCGACGCCTTCGCCGTGCTGTTCTTCGTCTCGGTGGGCATGCTGGTGGACCCCTCCATCGTGGTGAAGAGCCCGGTGCCCCTGCTGGTGACGGTGCTGATCGTGCTGTTCGGCAAGTCGCTCGCCGCCTTCCTCATCGTGCGAGCGTTCGGCTACGGCAATTCCACCGCCTTCACCATCTCCGCCTCGCTGGCGCAGATCGGCGAATTCTCCTTCATCCTCGTGGCGCTGGGGGTGGACCTGCAATTGCTGCCGGCAGAGGGACGCGACCTGATCCTCGCGGCGGCGATCATCTCCATCCTCGCCAACCCCTTCTTCTTCCTGGTGCTGGACCGCTACCGCGCCCGCCACGCGCCGCTGCGGCCGGAAAAAGCCGCTGCGCCTGTCCCCGCCCCCAAGCCCGTCCCGGCGCTGCCGGAGACCGCGCTCGCCAACCACACCGTGCTGGTCGGCTACGGCCGGGTGGGCCGCCTCGTCGCGGACGGGCTGAAGGCGGCGGGCACGCCCTTCCTCGTCATCGAGGACCAGGGCGACCGGCTGGAGGAGCTGAAGCGCCAGGGCCTCGAGGCGGTGAACGCCAACGCCGCCTCGGCCCCGGCCATCGCGGCGGCCAACGTCGCCGGCGCCCGGCGCATCATCCTCGCCATCCCGGACGGCTTCGAGGCCAGCAACGTTCTGAAGAAGGCGCGCCAGCTCAATCCCGGCATCGAGATCGTCGCCCGCGCCCATTCCGATGCGGAGGTGGAGCACCTGCGCCAGAGCGGGGCCGACTTCATCATCATGGGCGAGCGGGAGGTGGCGCGCGGCATGCTGGCGCATGTGCTGGAGACCTCCCAGAACGACATCGCCGCCGCGGCCGCCGCGGAGCAGGCGGTGGAAGGCGGAAACCGGGCCGTGCCTGCGGTTGCCATCGGCGCGGCACCCTCGGCCGAAGCTGCGCCGGGCCTTGCGGAGCCGGCTGCTGCGGCGCAAAAAGAGACGCTGTAGCTCGACCTTTATTGCGAATAAGTTGCAATTGCAGGAAGGGTGCGGTAGTTTTTGCGAATTGATCGCAACAAAGGCGGCCGCACCCGTCACGACCGCCGGACCGGAGCATTCCCGTGCCCGACGCTTTCGTCCTGTCCCGCCGGCATTTTCCGGCGCTCGTCCTCGCCGCCGCGGCGGCGCTCCTCGCCCCCCTCCCGGCCCACGCGGCCGCCCCGTTCAAGGTGGTCACCACCTTCACCGTCATCGCCGACATGGCGAAGAACGTGGCGGGCGACGCCGCGCAGGTGGAGAGCATCACCAAGCCGGGCGCCGAGATCCACAATTACCAGCCGACCCCCGGCGACCTCATCAAGGCGCAAGGCGCGAACCTGATCCTGTGGAACGGGCTGAACCTGGAACTGTGGTTCGAGAAATTCTTCTCGCGCCTCAAGAACGTGCCGAGCGTGGTGGTCTCCAAGGGTGTCGAGCCCATGGGCATCACCGAGGGCCCCTACAGCGGCAAGCCCAACCCGCACGCCTGGATGTCGCCCTCCGCAGCGCTCATCTACGTGGACAACATCCGCGACGCGCTGGTGAAGTACGATCCGGCCAACGCCACGACCTACACGGCCAATGCCGCCGCCTACAAGGCGAAGATCACCGCTGCCATCGACCCCATCCGCGCCGAGCTGGAGAAGGTGCCGGCCGAGCAGCGCTGGCTCGTCACCAGCGAAGGCGCCTTCTCCTACCTCGCCCGCGACTTCGGCCTGAAGGCGCTCTATCTCTGGCCCATCAATGCCGACCAGCAGGGCACGCCCCAGCAGGTGCGCCGCGTGGTGGACCTGATGAAGAAGGACCACATCCCCGTCATCTTCTCGGAAAGCACCATCTCCGCCGAACCGGCGAAGCAGGTGGCGCGGGAGACCGGCGCACGCTACGGCGGCGTGCTCTATGTGGATTCCCTCTCCGACCCCTCCGGCCCGGTGCCCACCTATCTCGACCTGCTGAAGGTGACGAGCGGCACCATCGCCGCCGGCCTCACCGGGAAGGCGGCCCAATGAACGCGCCCCTCTCCCGACAGAGCCTCGCGGAAGCCGGTGCCGGCCTTCTCGTCGAGCACGTCACCGTCACCTATCGCAACGGCCACACGGCGCTGCGCGATGCGAGCTTCGCCATTCCCACCGGCACCATCACCGCTCTGGTGGGGGTGAACGGCTCGGGCAAGTCCACCTTGTTCAAGACCATCATGGGCTTCCTCAAGGCTGCGCGCGGCGAGGTGCGCATCCTCGGGATGAGCGTTCCCGAGGCGCTGAAGCGCAACGTGGTCGCCTATGTGCCGCAGGCCGAGGAGGTGGACTGGACCTTCCCCGTCCTCGTCGAGGACGTGGTGATGATGGGCCGCTACGGCCACATGAATTTCCTGCGCATGCCCGGCGCCGCCGACCGCGCGGCGGTGGAGGCGGCGCTCTCCCGCGTCAACATGCTGGACTTCCGCAAGCGCCAGATCGGCGAGCTCTCCGGCGGGCAGCGCAAGCGCGTCTTCCTCGCCCGCGCATTGGCGCAGGACGCCCGCGTGATCCTGCTGGACGAGCCCTTCACCGGCGTCGACGTGAAGACCGAGGACGCCATCATCGCCCTGCTGCGCGCCCTGCGCGACGAGGGGCGGGTGATGCTGGTCTCCACCCACAATCTCGGCTCCGTGCCGGAATTCTGCGACCGCACCGTGCTGGTGAAGGGCACCGTGCTCGCCTACGGCCTCACCTCGGAAGTGTTCACGCAGGCCAACCTCGAAAAGGCGTTCGGTGGCGTGCTGCGCCATTTCGTGCTGGACGAGAGCCACGCGACGACGCCCGGGACGCTGGGCGTGCTTACCGACGACGAGCGTCCCCTCGTCCTCTACAAGGACCGCCCCGCCCAGAGCGGCACGGCGGGGTCGTCAGAGGGGATCGGGTGATGGGACGGGCAGAGGCCAGCTTCCCATTTGTCACCGTCATCCCCCGGCTTGTCCGGGTGATCCACCGGGGAGCATCAAGGG
>JAEWBL010000617.1 GCA_023391175.1 Pseudomonadota bacterium | reverse complement strand
TCGGGGGCATGTCGGGAATATGAATCAAACGGGTCTAGCCCTTCGGATCGATCTCGGGTCGCCTAGTGGCGCGCTTCCGAGGGGAGTATTGTTGGCGGGCGATGCTGATTATGAGAATTTGCCAGATATTTTAAGACGAGAGCCCTTGTACGCCTTGCTAATCACCCACCATGGAGCAGAATTTAATGGTGAAGCTCCTCTGGGATTGCCGCGCGCCGAAAACGCAATTGTTTCCGTTGGAAGAGGAAACTGTTACAAGCACCCCAGTCAAGCTGCCTTAAAAAAGCATCAGATAAAAAAATGGAATATCACTATGACATGTGCCGTTAATGGTAGGCCGAGAGGCTCTCGCCAGATTAGATAGAACAGACTAAAGGAGGTGCGTATTTCCCCCTCAAAACCGCCCCTCCCGCCCCTCCTGAAACGCGGTGACCCCCTCCTGCCGCCCCCGGTCGCTCATGCAGATGACGTGCAGTTCGTTCTCGTGGCGGATGCCGGCGTCCAGCGGCATGGAGAGGGCGGCGCGGGTGGCGGCTTTGACGGCCTGGGTGGCGAGGGGGCTGAAGGTGGCGATGCGCTGGGCCAGTGCCGTGGCGTGGGCGTCGAGGGCGTCGTCCTCCACCACCTCCTCCACGAGGCCGATGGCAAGCGCGCGCGCCGCATCGATGGTGTCGCCGGAGAGCAGCAGGCGCATGGCCTGCCCGTAGCCCACGAGGCGCGGCAGCATCTGGGAGGCGCCGCCGCCGCCGACCCAGCCGCGCGTCACCTCCGGCGCGCCGAATTTCGCCGACGTGCCGGCGATGCGGATGTCCGCCCCGAGCGCGATCTCCAGCCCCCCGCCCAGCACCCCGCCGCGTAGCGCGGCGATGACGGGCTTGCGCATGTCGCGCACCACGGCGGCATATTCGATGCGGTTGCGGAAGGCCCAGAGGTCGGTGATCTCGCCGAGGGCATTCATGTCCGAGCCGGCGGAAAACGCCTTCTCCCCGCCGCCCGTCAGCAGCACCACGCGCACCGTATCGTCCGCATCCAGCGCCGCGCAGGCCGCCGCGAGGTCGCGGGCCATGGCGGGGGTGATGGCATTGTGCTTGCGCGGCCGGTCGATGACGAGGCGCGCCACGTGCCCCTCGCGCGTCACGCGGATGGCGCCGTCGGTGTCGCTCATGCTTCCCCTCCCTCGCGTGCGCGGGCGGAGCGGCGCTCCACCTCCTCGAAGATGGCGGAGACATCGCGGTCCGTGCCGCCATGGGCCATCATGTCCGTGAACAGGCCGGCGAGGGTGTCGAGCAAAGTGAGGCTCAGCCCCATCTCCCCCGCCAGCGCCTGCGCCGTCTTCAGATCCTTCAGCTGATATTGCGCCGGGGAGCCGGGCACGAAATCCCGCGCCGCCATGCGCGCGCCGTGGAGGTTGAGCACCTTCGAGTCGCCAAAGCCGCCCATCAGCGCCGTGCGCAGGTTCTTAAGGTCCGCCCCGCCCTTCGCGGCGAAGGCGAAGGCCTCCGCGACGCCGGCCATGGCCGCGCCGACGATGATCTGGTTGGCGAGCTTGGCGAGCTGCCCCGTCCCCACCGGCCCGATGCGCGTCGCCCGGCCCATGGGGGCGAAGAGGGGGGCAAGGTCCGCGATGGTGGCCTCGTCCCCGCCGGCGAGGATGGCGAGGGTGCCGTCCCGCGCCCCCACCTCGCCGCCGGAAACGGGCGCGTCCACGTATCGGATGTTTCGCGCGGCGGCCGCTTCCGCCTGCGCGCGGCAGGTCTCGACGGGGATGGAGCTCATCACCACCAGCGCGGCACCGGGTTTGAGCGCATCGAGTGTGGCGCCGGAGAACAGCACCTCGTCGATCACCGCGCCGGTGGAGAGCATCACCACCGCCGCCGCCGCGCCTTCCAGCGCCTGCTCGGGCGTCTCGGCCAGGGTGGCGCCGTGCGCGAGCAGCGGCTCCGCCTTCGCCCGGCTGCGGTTCCAGGCGGCGACGCGGAAGCCGGCCTCGGCGAGCCGCCGCGCCATGTGGCCGCCCATGATGCCGGTGCCGAGGAAGGCGATCCGCGCTCCCGGTGCGATCTCCGCCATGGTGTCCTCCCGAGGGTTTTTAAGCGGTCTTCGCCGCCTTCTTCACCGCTGCGAGCTGCTTGAATTCTTCGGACTTCTTGTAGAACGCATCCAGCGGATAGCAGCCGGAGACGATGCCGTTGCGCGGGGCGGAGGTGCAGTCGGAGAAGGTCCGGCAAACCTTCTTCTTCTGGAACGGCCGGCCGTGGAGCACGTCGAGGGGCAGGTCGGGATAGGAGAGCACCATGCGGCCGAGGCCGACGAGGTCCGTCCAGCCCTGCCGCACCACCGCCTGCGCCACGTTCGGCAGAAACTCCTGCAGATAGGTGTAGCCGGAGCCGATCAGCGTGAAGTCCGGGAAGCGCTCCTTCAGCGCGCGCACCACCTCCAGATGGCGCATCACGCCCATGAGCGGGTCTTCCGGCGGCTGGTAGCCGTCGGAGGGCGGATAGCTCGCCGGGCGCGTGACGTGGGGATTGTAATAGGGGCTGCCGAGGGTGACGTTGACGAGGTGGATGTCGAGCGCGCGCAGCACCTCGAACACCTCGAAGGTCTCGTTGAGATCATAGGCCGTGGGGTCGCCCGCATCGGTGCCGAAGCCGTAGACGTAGGGCAGGGCGCCCGCCGCGTTCTCCGGCACGCCGGGGCCGAGGATGCCGGGCACGCTCGCCGCCGGGTCCGGCCGGTAGGCGATGAGATCGATGGCCGAGAGGCGCACGCCGAACTTCAGCCCGGGGCAGGCGGCGCGGATGCCGCTCGCGAGCTCCCGCAGGAAGCGGGTGCGGTTCTCCAAGGGTCCGCCGAACGCGCCGGGCCGGCTGCGGGCGGAGAGGAATTCGTGGCCGAGATAGCCGTGGCAGTGCTTGAGATCCACGAAATCGAAACCGCACGCCTGCGCGCGCTTCGCGGCGATGATGTAATCGTCGATCAGCCGCCAGATGTCGTCGTCCGACATCACCGGATACTGGTCCGGGATGCCGAATTTCCGGTCGAGCACCGGGTGGCGGTAGAGGATCATCTGCTCGAACTTGCGATTGTCGTTCGGCTTGCAGAAGCGGCCCGAGTGGGTGAGCTGGAGGCCGATGACGAGGTCGTCGTCGTTGCCGGTGGCCTCCCTGTGGGCCGCGATGACCGTCTCCCGCAGGCCGGCGATGGCGGGTTGCGTCGCCTCGCTCATCACCAGCTGGAGCGGGTTGGCGCGCCCGTCATGGCGCACCGCCACCGCCTCGCCGCCATAGATGAGCTTCGCGCCGCTCTCGCCGAAGCGCCGCCAGCGGCGGATAGTGTTCTCGGTGGGCGCGCCCTCCCGCGTGCCGTCCCAGCCCTCCATGGGGTGGATGGCGAAGCGGTTGCCGATTTTCATCCCGTCCACGGTCAAGGGAGCGCCGAGCGGCTGGTCGGGGCCGTGGGCCACGATGTCGTCGCAGGGCATGTCCGCGCCCAGCTCGGCGAGATGCGCCCGGAAGCCGGCGACGCCGTGGAACGAGGTGATCTTCGGGAAATCCCCATACTTCATGGAGGGCCTCCTTGGGGCGCGATGTAAGGCGCGTCTCGGGCGTTTCTCTCGGTGTCTGTCGGCGCGGGCCTTGCGGCGGGCGTTCTTCCTTATGTAACTGGTTAGTTAATATGGAGGAGGCGGGGCTGTCAATGTGGATGGGGGAGGCGGGCCGCTGCTTGGATTCGCTGGCGTGCGCCCCTCCCATCGCCGGCCACGGGTCACCGCCGGGATGCTGGGCGAATCCTGTGCTGGGCCAGCACTGCCGGGATGCTGAAGGCAGGAGAGGGCCGCGCCCGTGCGACGCCGCGCCCAGACGAGCCATGGTCCGTCCGGGCGGGGGGAGGGCGGATGCGCGCAGTCGGGCTGGCGCCAGGCTTTCAGGCGAAAACGTCGCTCACATAAGTGGCGACGCGGGTGAAGGCGG
>JAEWBL010000612.1 GCA_023391175.1 Pseudomonadota bacterium | reverse complement strand
GCCCTGCGCCTGCTACTGGACGATCCTTATCCCTTCAACCGCGCCTTCGCCGTGCGTCATCCGAACCTGCCGGTGGCGGATGCCTGGGGCTCAGCCGACGACGACGCGCCGCAGGTGCGCTTCGCGGTGGGCAAGCGCGCCGTCACCCACGCAACGGCCGCCACGCGCGCCGCACGCAGGCCCCTCGAAACCTTCCTACAGCCGTGAGGACACCCATGAAGATACTCGTGCCGGTGAAACGCGTCGCCTCGCTCGACGACGAGTTCGAGCTCAACGACGATGGCCGCGACGTCGATCCCGATTTCTGCGAGTTCGACCTCAACGAATTTGACGAATATGCGCTGGAAGCGGCGGTCCAGATCAAGGAAGCCGCGCCCGAGGGTTCGGTCGAGGTGGTGGTCCTGACCATCGGCCCCGACGATGCCGACGACGTGCTGCGCAAGGCCTTGGCCAAGGGCGCCGACCGCGCCATCCGCGTGGACGATGCGAGCCTCGAAGAGGCGGATCGCGTGGCCATCGCCCGGGTGATCGCCAAGGTGGCGGAGAACGAGGAGCCCGGCCTCGTGCTGTGCGGCGCGCAATCCGCCGACCAGGGCCACGCCCAGACCGGCATGTCGGTCGCCGCGCTGCTCGGCTGGGCGCGCACGGCGGTGGTCTCGAAGCTCGACTTCACCCCCGGCGCCGCCACCGCTCAGGTGGAGCGCGAACTGGAAGGCGGTCTGGCGGAGCGCCTTGAGGTGGAAACGCCCGCGGTGCTCACCATCCAGCTCGGCATCAACACGCCGCGCTATGCCTCCCTGCGCTCCATCAAGCAGGCCAATGCCAAGCCCATCGAGTGCCTGACGCCCCATGACATCGGCCTTGCCGATGCCGAGATCGGCGGCGCCGGCGCATTGAGCCGGGTGCGGCGCGTCTTCGTGCCCGAGCGCGGGCGCGGCGAGATCATCGCGGGCACGCCCTCCCAGCAGGTGGCCCGTCTTCTTGAGATCATTTCGGAGGTGAACGGCTGATGTCCGGCATTCTCATCCTGGCCGAGCACCGGCGCGGCATCCTGCGGGACGCCACGCTGGAGGCCATCGGCGCCGCCGGCACGCTCAAGGCGGCCCTCGGCGGCCCCGTCGTCGTCCTCGTCATCGCGGCCGATCCCGCCCCGCTCGCCAAGGCGGTCAGCGTCGGCGCGGTGGACGAGGTCATCACCGTCGCCCGTCCCGACGCGGCGACCTACGAGCCGCACATCTACGAGGCGGTGCTGCGCGCCGTCATCGCCCAGCGCTCGCCCGCGCTGGTGCTGATGCCGCACGGCGTGGACAGCTTCTCCCTCGCGCCCGCCGTCGCCATCGGCGAGGGCCTCGGCTTCGCCACCGACGTGTTCGGTGTCGCTGTCGAGGGCGGCGAGGTGATAGCGACGCGCGCCGGCTACAACGAGAAGGTCTTCGTGGAGATCGACTTTCCCGGCCGCACCGGCGTGCTCCTCACCCTGCGGGGCGGCGCCTTCGCGCCGGAAACGGCGTCCGCCAGCCCCAACGTGTCCGCCTTCGACGCGGGCGACGGAAAGGCCCGCAGCAAGCACCTCGACTGGCGCGATCCGCCAGCGACGGGTGGCATCGACATTCCCGGCTCGCCCTTCATCCTCTCCATCGGCCGCGGGGTCGGGGACGAGGCGAACGTGGCGCAGTTCCTGGAGCTGGCGGACGGCCTCGGCGCGACGCTCGGCTGCTCGCGGCCCATCGCCGACAACGGCTGGCTGCCCAAGGCGCGTCAGGTGGGCCAGTCCGGCCAGCTGGCGGCCAAGTGCAACCTCTATATCGCCATGGGCATCTCCGGCTCGGTGCAGCACCAGTGGGGCATGAAGCACGTGGAGAACATCGTGGCGATCAACAAGGACCCCGAGGCGTCCATCTTCACCATCGCCCGCTACGGCATCGTCGGCGACATGCTGGAGATCGCCGAGGAGCTGCGGAAGCAGAAGGGCATCCAGTAGAGCCAGCTGATACTCCGGGCCGGGACCGAGCGCCAAGTCGGTCCCGGCAGCCGACCCTTTCGATCGCATCCAGAGGCAAGAAGAGCGCGCGCCGATTTCATCGGAAGCGCCGCAAGGGTGACGACAACACCATCCGGGCCGGGCACGCGCGCCGTCGCCCCGAAGCACCGGGCAAGGGAGGACACCGTGACGACGATAACCAACATTCACGCGACAACGGAGGGTGACGGGAAGCTGCACCGCTCCATCAGCTGGACCGGAGCCTTCTGGGTGGCGAGCGGCGTTCCCGCGCTCGTCCTCTTTTCCATCGGCGGCATCGCCGGAACCACCGGCACGCTTTCGTTTCTGATCTGGGCCATCTCCATCGGCATGGGCTTCATCCAGTCCTTCATCTATGCCGAGATCGCCGGCCTGTTCCCGAACAAGTCGGGCGGCGCCTCCATCTATGGCGCGGCCGCCTGGGTGCGCTACGTGAAGCTGGTGGCGCCGCTCTCGGTGTGGTGCAACTGGTTCGCCTGGAGCCCGGTGCTCTCGCTCGGCTGCTCCATCGCTGCCGCCTACATCCTCAACGCCTTCGCCCCCATCCCGGCGGTGAACAGCGCGGAGGTGGCGCAGTGGATCGCCGCCCATGCCACCACCCTCACCGGCACCGATGCCGAGAAGGCCGCAGCGGCAGTCGCCGCGCTGACGCCGGCCGTGCGCGACTGGACGCTGTTCTCCCACGCCATCGGCCCCGTCTCCTTCTCGCTGAACGCTTCCTTCTTCGTGGGCGCAACGCTGATGCTGGTGGTGTTCGCCATTCAGCACCGGGGCATCATGGGCACCGCCAGCGTGCAGAAGTGGATCGGCCTCTCGGTCATCATTCCCATGGTCATCGTCGGCCTCGTGCCGATCCTCACCGGCAAGGTGGACTGGGGGAATTTCTCACCGCTGGTGCCGCTGGCCGCCGCCGGCGCGGCTGATCCCGGCAGTTGGAACATCCCGGGCTGGACGCTGGTGCTCGGCGGCCTCTTCATCGCCGCCTGGTCCACCTATGGCTTCGAGACCGCCGTCTGCTACACGAGCGAATTCCGCAATCCCGAGAAGGACACCTTCAAGGCCATCTTCTACTCGGGCCTCCTCTGCCTTGCGCTGTTCATCCTCGTGCCCTTCACCTTCCAGGGCGCACTCGGACTGACCGGAATGCTCGACCCCGCTATCGTGGACGGCTCGGGCGTCGCCCAGGCGCTCGCACACATGGTGGGCGGCGGCAAGATCGTCGAGAGCGCCCTCGTGATGCTCATGATCCTCGCTTTGATGCTGTCCATCATGACGGCCATGGCGGGCTCCTCGCGCACCCTCTACCAGGGCGCCGTGGATGGCTGGCTGCCGCGCTTCCTCGACCATGTGAACGAGCACGGCGCACCGACGCGGGCCATGTGGACGGACCTGTGGTTCAACCTCGTGCTGCTCGCCATCGCCTGCGCCGACGCCACCAGCTTCTTCTTCGTGCTGGCGGTGGCGAACGTCGGCTACATCATCTTCAACTTCCTGAACCTCAACTCGGGCTGGATCCACCGCATCGATTCCGGCCACGTCGCGCGGCCCTACAAGGCCCCCACCATCCTCATCGTGCTCGGCACCGTCTTCGCCTTCGCCAATGCGGTCTTCATGGGCGCGGGCGCCAAGGTGTGGAACCCGGTGGCGCTGTGGGCGGGGCTGATTACAGCGGCGCTCATCATCCCGGTCTTCATCTTCCGGCACTACGTGCAGGACGGCGGCAAGTTCCCGCATGAGACCTTCGAGGATTTGCAGGTCGGCGACGGAACGAAGACGCAGAAGCGCGCCGGCATCCTGCCCTATCTCGCCCTCATCGCCGGCATCGCGGTGGTGATCCTCTCCGACCTCTTCTTCCACCTCTGATCCGCAAGGAACATGCAGGATGACACAGGGACTTTCCGCCTTCTCCCGCCACTCGGCGCTGTCCGACCGCCACCGCGCGCTCGGCACCGCCTTCGAGGCGTCCTGGAACGACATGCCGGTGCCGCAGAACTACGCCACCGACACCTATGACGAGGTCATCGCGGTGCGCACCGCAGCCGGCCTGTTCGACGTCTCCGCGCTGCGCATCATCGATGTGGCGGGTCCGGAAGCGCTCGCCGTGTTGAACGAGACGTGCACCTCGGACATCTCGAAGATCGCGCCCGGCGGCTCCTCGCTCACCAGCGTGGTGGACGAGAACGGCTCGCTCATCGACGACGTGCTGATCTATTGCGACGGGCCGGACGCCTATCGCATCTCCCACGGCGGCGGCTCGCTGGAGGACATCCTGCCCGGCATCGCGGCGGGCCGGGACGTGACCTTCACCAAGGACAACGACGTCCACATCATGTCCCTGCAGGGACCGAAGGCGCTGGATATCCTCGACGCGCATACGCCGTTCGCGCTGGAGACCCTGCCCTACTTCGGGCACCAGAGGACGACCCTGTTCGGCCACCCCGTCTCCATCGCCCGTGGCGGCTATTCGGGCGAGCGGGGCTATGAGGTGTTCTGCGCGGCGGCGGATGCGGTCGCGCTGTGGGACGCCATCCTCGGCGCGGGACAGCCGTTCGGCGCGATGCCGGTGTCCTGGTCCTGCCTCGACGTGGTGCGGGTGGAAGGCGGCCTCCTGTTCTTCCCCTATGACATGCCGCAGGGCGACACGACGCCTTGGGAAGTCGGTCTCGGCTGGACGGTGGACCTGTCGAAGCCCGCCTTCCGCGGGCGTGACGCGCTGGTGCGCCGCAAAGGCCAGGAGCGGGTCGCGCAGGTGGGGGTGGAGATCGACCACCACGATGCCGTGGAGCCGGGCGCCAAGCTGTTCCTCAACGGCAAGGAAGTGGGCCTTCTGAACTCCACCGCCTACAGCCGCTACCTCATGCGCTCCCTCGCCCTCGCCCACTTGGCGCCGGACCTCGCCGCCTGCGGCACGGAGCTGGAGGTGCGCGGGGCAGCTGGCACGTTCGTGGCGCGGGTGGTGAAGACGCCCTTCTACGACCCTCTGCGCCTGCGCACCCACCCGCTTGAAGAACGCACGGCCTGAAACCTTAGCCACCTCAGGCCGTCGTGCCCCAGGGCTCTCTCCGGGCTTCCTCCGAGGAGCTTCCCCCCTGGGCGCTGCCGGAGAGCGTTCCGTCCCAATCGCGCTCTCCGGCACTTCTCCTTGGGGCCGGCTTCGGCCGGCCCCATTTTTAAAGCGAGCGTCCCATGGTCCATCCGCGCCGTCCGAAGAATTGCCAAGCGCCGGTGCTTCGGCTTTATTCGCCGCAACAAGAATGTCGCGATTGGCGAATCCGTTGGGGCATGTTGCGATGGTCGATGCCGATCAACCCCGGCCCGCTGCCCAGCCTGCCCGCTACAGCGCCGTGCGTCTGAACAGCCCGGAATGGTTTGCGCGCGTGGGCGATGTCGCCCGCTCGATCGGCTCGGACCGCTTCCACCGGGAGCTGGTGGAACTCGCCGGTGCCGCCATCAACCACGATGCCTGCTGGATCATCCGCTATTCGCGCGTGGCGCCGCCGGATGTGCTCTACACCAAGGACGTGGCGAGCGACGTGGTCGCCTACTACAGCAACCTCTATTCGTCGGTGGACCCGTTCTCCGAATACTGGAGAACGAATGGCAGTCCCGGCGTGCTGATGCTGAACGACGTGGGCTCCCCGGGGCAGTCATGGGACATGTACCACAAGGTGTTCCAGACGCTCGCCAGCATCTCGGACGAACTGGGGATGTTCTTCTCCACCGTCGGCCATTGCTGCTTCGGCCTGTTTCTGGAGCGGGAGACGGGGCGCTTCTCGCAAAAGGACATCGAGCGCGCACGGCTGATCTTCCCCATGCTGGAGGGCTTCCACCGCTCCCACCTTGGCGCCCTGTTCAATGACCTGCGCAACCCGCGCGGGACGCAGGTGGAAGGCTTCATCACCCGCCCCACCCTCATCGAGGACCGCTTCGGCGTGGATGTCTTCGCCAATGACGCCTGGCGTGACGCCGCCCGGCGCGCGCCTGCCCTCGCCGATGCGGTGGGGGCCCTGCGCGTGGCGCCAGCCGGGACGGTCCATGCCTCGGGCGCACTGACCGTGAAGGTCGAGATCTTCGACCGCGACTTCCCGCTCGCGCCGGGCGGACGCATGTATGTGCTCGATGCGCCGCAGCGCGGGATGGAGGACGACCCCGACCGCCTGCTGGAGGACGCCCTCGGCATCTTCACGCCGCGTGAACGGGAGATCCTGCTCCTGCTGATGAATGGCCAGACCACCGGCGAGATCGCCCAGAAGCTCAGCCTCAGCA
>JAEWBL010000609.1 GCA_023391175.1 Pseudomonadota bacterium | reverse complement strand
CGTCAGGCGACGCGGGCAAGGAAGCCGCGAATGGCGCCGGCGATCTCGGGCAGGTGGGTTTCCAGCGCGAAATGGCCGGCGTCGTAGGCGTGCACTTCAGTGGTGGGCACCAGCGCCTTGAACAGGTCGCGCCCCTCGGCGGTGAAGAAGGGATCGTTGTCGCCCCACACCACCAGGATGTTGGGCTGGCGGTCCTTCAGGTAGGACTGGAAGGCGGGATAGGCGCCCACATTGTCCTGATAGCGATAGAGCAGCTCCAGCTGGATGCGGTCATTGCCGGGGCGGTCGAGCAGCGCCTGATCGTGGGTCCAGGTGTCGGGCGAGAGGCGGTCGGCGCGGCTGGACGAGCCGTGCTCATACTGAAAGCGGGTGGTCTCGGCGGCGAGGAAGCCGCGGACCGGCTTTTCCGTTTCCGCGTTGCGGTCGGTCCAGTAGGGGCCGAAAGCGGCGGCCGCATTGGCGTGAAAGCCTTCGAGGTTCGCCACCGCATTCTGCACGACGAGCCCAGTCACCCGCTCGGGATGCCGGACCGCGAGCCGGAAGCCGACGGGACCGCCGTAATCCTGCATGTAGAGCGCATAGCGGCGGATGCCGAGCCCTTCGAGCAGCGCCTCCACCACGTCCGCGAGTTTGTCGAAGCTGTAGGCGAAAGCCTCCGGGGCCGGCGCGCTGGACTGGCCGAAGCCCGGATAGTCGGGCGCGATCACCCGGTAACGGTCGGCGAGGGCCGGAATGAGGTTGCGGAACATGTGCGAGGAGGAGGGAAAGCCGTGCAGCAGCACGAGTACCGGCGCATCGGCCGGGCCGGCCTCCCGGTAGAAAATGTCGAGCCCCTGGATGGCGGCACGGTGATAGGCGACCTCGGTTCCGGCGCCGGAGCGCGCGGCGGTGTTGACGGCGTGCATGGGATGTCTCCACGTAACTGGCTTAATGCCAATTATGGGGTTACACGCCCGAACAAACCTGTCAACGCGATTTTTAGCGGTTACGGAGACGATGCCCGCTTGTGCCCGACCGGTAATGGCCTATCTTTCCGGTTACACCTGCATTCCGAGCGGCCCAGAACGGGCAGAGACGAGAGGATCGCGTGACGACACCGCAAGAGAGCGATTTCCGCGACGGGATGCCCTTCCTGGGCAGCCGCCTGTGGATCGATCTCGTCAATTCCGCCCCGGTCGCGCTGGGGGACTTTCTGGGCACCGACGAGGGCTGGCAGCGCTGGCTGAAAGCGGCCGGCCTCGAAGGGGCCAGCGCCGAGGCGCTGCGTCGGGAGGCGCTCGCCCTGCGCGAGACGCTGGCCCGCCTGTTCGAATGCCTGAGCACCGGCGCGAAGCCGAAGCCGGCGGATGTTGAGGTCATCAATGCCCTGCTGGCGGCGGGTGCGCCCCAGCCGCACCTCGTCTGGCGGGGCGACGCGCTGGAGGTCGAGCATCGCCGGCCCGAAGGCGCCGGGCCGCTGGCCGCCATCGCTGCCGATTTCGCCGATTTCGCCGCCCATTATGAGCCCGCGCGGCTCAGGCACTGTGCCAATCCCGAGTGCAGCCTCGTCTTCTACGACACCGCCCGCAACGGCACCCGCCGCTGGTGCTCCATGGCTGCGTGCGGCAACCGCAGCAAGGTGCGGAGCCACCGCCTGCGGGCTTCGGCAGTCACCGAGGGCTAGGGCGCCGAATAGCTGCGTCGCCGGACCAACGCGCCGGCCGGCACACCGCAGTCCGGATTGGCTTGGGGCACGAAAAAGGTCGCGCGACCTAGACGGGCCTCGAACTCCAGCGCCGGGACGGGCCGGCCGAACAGATAGCCCTGTCCCTCCGGACACCCCCGCTCGGTGAGGTAGGCGCGCTCGGCCTCGGTCTCGATGCCCTCGGCGATGACATCCATGTCCAGCGTCCGCCCCATCTCCAGGATGGCGGAAATTACCGCCGCCTCGCGCGGCGAGCGCAGCATGGCCTGAACGAAGCTGCGATCGATCTTGATGCAGTTCACCGGGCACCGCGTCAGCATGCTGAGCGAGGCATAGCCGGTACCGAAATCGTCGAAGGCGATGCGCACGCCCATCTGCCGCAGCCGCGTCAGCATATCCATGGCGGTGGAATGGTCCGACAGGACGATGTTCTCAGTGATCTCGAGCTCCAGCGCCTCCGGCGGCAGGCCGTGCCGGGCCAAGGCCTCCCCCACCTCGCGGGGCAGATCGCCGGTGCGGAACTGCGACGCGAAGAGATTGACGGCGATGCGGAAATCCGTGGCCCCCTGCCGCCGCCAGCGGGCCGCCTGTGCGCACCCTTCCTCGATCACCCAATGCCCGACCTGTGGCGCCAGCGCGCCCGCTTCCAGCGCCGGCAGGAAGGCCGCGGGCGACAGCAGGCCACGGCTGGGATGCAGCCAGCGGATGAGCGCTTCCGCGCCGACCAGCGCGCCGTCGGACAACCGCACCTGCGGCTGGTAGAAGAGCACGAACTCCCCGTTGGCCACCGCCCGGTGGAGATCGATGCTGGAGAGGCGGCGGTCGAGCGCATCGGTGCGCAGCGCCGGCGAATAAACCGCGACGCTCGCGCTCCCTTTCGCCTTGCCGGCATGGAGCGCGAGGTCGGCGTCGCCGATGAGCTCCACCGGCTCCAGGGCATCCCGTGGCGAAAGCGCGATGCCGCAGCTGGCAGAGATCTGCATCTCCTCGTGCCCGGTGGGCGCGAGCTCGGAGATCCTTCCGAGGAGCCTGCGCGCAAAGGGCTCCGCCGCCTCCTCCGTCAGACCGCCAACCAGAACGGCGAACTCGTCGCCGCCCATGCGGGCGACGGCGGCCCTCGCCGGCACCTCGGTGGACAGCACCTGACCGATCGCTCTCAACACGTCATCGCCCGAGGTGGGGCCGAGGATGTTGTTGATGTCCTTGAAGCCGTCCACATCGATCATCAGCAGCCCGCACGGCCGGCCGGTGAGAAGCGCCGCCTCCACCGCTCTATAGAAGTGGCGGCGGTTGGGCAGGCTCGTCAGGGCATCGATTTGGGCGAGATGTGCCAGCTGTTCCGGCGCCACCACCGGGCTCGCTGTCGCCATCCCGCCCACCGAGGCGGCGATGGCCATTCGGCGAATCTCCAGCCGGTCCATCACCATGTGCGCGAGATCGCTCAGGCGGATGCGATCCTCGTCGGTAAAGCCGTCATAGGGCACCGTATCGAGGATGCAGAGCACGCCGATGGCATGCCCGTCCGGCGAGAGCAGGGGGAATCCGGCATAGAAGCGGATGTTGGTGGCCCCGGAAACCAGGGGATTGTCGTGGAAGCGCTCGTCGTGCGTGGCATCCGGCACCACCATGGTGGCGCCCTGAAGGATGGTGTGGGCACAGAAGGAGACTTCCCGCCGCTTGTCCACGTCGTCGCCGAAGCCCGCGCTTGCGGCGAAAAAGACGCTGTCGGCGCCGATCATGTTCACGGCGGCCATCGGCACATTGAAGATGCGCAGCGCCATCTCCACCAGCGGCGTGAGCCCCGCGACCGTTCCCTCCCCGGCAAGGCCGTAGCTATCGAGCGCCGCGAGCCGGTCCTTCTCGTGGGGAGGTATTGGAGGACATTTCATCCCTTTTCCCCTTTTCGCCAGCGGGTTAAGCCAAACGAAACCGGGTCGTTATTTCGCTTTAAAGTAGCATCAAGCGGCCGGGAACGCGAGCAGAGCGTGCGCTGAGCCGTCTCGGGATTGCTACGTAAGCTTGGGCTTACCCGGGTCCCGCCGCGCCAGGCCGAAACGCAAAAGGGCCGCCTTGCGGCGACCCTTTGAGACCTCAAGATCAAGGATTTTGGTTGCGGGGGCAGGATTTGAACCTGCGACCTTCAGGTTATGAGCCTGACGAGCTACCGGGCTGCTCCACCCCGCGTCAGAACCGAGACTTTGCCGGCGAACCGGTGTTCGGCGAGGCGTATGT
>JAEWBL010000602.1 GCA_023391175.1 Pseudomonadota bacterium | reverse complement strand
GGAAAGAGCCGGGTCCAGAGTGCCACCACGAGGAGCGTTCCGACGCCCCCCACCACCCCTGCGCCCACCGCGCCGATGAGCGCGGCGACCATGCCGGATTCGAATTCCCCGAGTTGGTTGGAGGTGCCGACGAACAGGGAATTCACCGCGCTGACCCGCCCGCGCATCTCGTCCGGGGTGGAGAGCTGCACGAGGGAGGAGCGGATGACGACGCTCACATTGTCCGCAGCGCCCAGGACGAACAGCGCGCCCAGCGACAAAAGGAAGCTGGAGGAGAGCGCGAACACCACCGTCGCTACGCCGAACATCGCCACGGCGGCGAACATGACGTGTCCCACCTGCCGCGTGGGCGGCCGGCGCACCAGCACGATGGACATGAGCACCGCCCCCACCGCCGGCGCGGCGCGCAGGGCGCCGAGGCCCTGCGTTCCCACCTGCAGGATCTCGGCCGCATAGATGGGCAGCAGCGCGGTGACGCCGCCGAGCAGCACCGCGAACAGGTCGAGGGAGATGGAGCCCAGCACCACCGGGCTACGGCGGATGAAGGCGAGGCCGGAGAGCAGGGTCTCCAGGGTCATCGCGTTGCGGGGCCCCTGCGCATGCACATGGCGGATGAAGGCCATGGCCACCGCCGCCACGGCGTAGCAGGCCGCCGCCAGCGTCAACGGCACGGCCGGGCCGAAGATGTAGGCGAAGCCGCCCACGGCGGGGCCGGCGATGGTCGCCATCTGCATGGCGGAGGAGGCCACCGCCAGCGCGCGCGGCAGCACCTCGCCGGGCACGAGGCGGGGCAGCAGCGCCGCCATGGTGGGTGCCTCGAACGCGCGGCTCGCCCCGATGGTGACGACCGCAGCATAGATCGGCAGGAGGCCGGCATGGCCGGAGCCCTCCGCGAGGGCCAGCGCGCCGACCGTGAGCGCCGAAACCGTCTGGCAGGCGAGCACGATACGCCGGCGGTCGAAGGTATCGGCCACGTGACCCACCAGCAGCGTCAAGCACAGGATGGGCAGGAACTGCGCAAGCCCCACGAGGCCGAGGGCGGCGGCGCTGCCGGTGAGGCTGTAGACCAGCCAGCCCACCACCACCCCCAGCATCTGGAAGGCAAGCGCCGAGGAGACGCGGCTGATCCAGAACAGGACGAAGGCGGGATGATCCCGCAGCCGCTGCGGCACGGCAGGCGCGGCGATGGTCACGACGGCGGCAAGGGTCGGAGCGGGGCAGTCACGGGGCAGATCCCTGTGGGAGGTCCGCGGGGAAGGGTCCGGGAAAGGGACCCTGCCCGAGTACCGTTACGGGCAGGGGTTGGCAACTCCTGCCCCAGCGTCCGCTCACGAACCGTTCAACCGCTTGCCGTTCAGCCGCGCACCGTTCAATCGCTCGCCAGAATGTGGTTCTGGACGATGGGATAGACCTGACCCGCCCATTTGCGGCCCGAGAACACGCCGTAATGGCCGACGCCGGCCTGCATGTGGTGGCGCTTCTTGTGCGGCCGCAGCGCCGAGCAGATGTCCTGTGCCGCCATGGTCTGGCCGATGGAGCAGATATCGTCCCGCTCGCCTTCCACCGTCAGCAGCGACGTCTTGCGGATGGCGCGAAAATCGATGGGCCGGCCGCGGTAGGTCAATTCGCCCTTGGGCAGGCGGTATTCCTGGAACACGTAGCGCACGGTCTCCAGGTAGAATTCGGCGGCCAGATCCAGCACGGCGAAATATTCGTCGTAAAAGGCCTTGGTGGTCTCGGCCTTCTCCTCGTCGCCCTCGGCGAGGGAGTTGTAGAGGTCGAGATGCGCCTTGATGTGCCGCGTGAGGTTCATGTTCACGAAGGCGGTGAGCTGGAGAAAGCCGGGATAGACCCGCCGCCCAGAGCCGGCGAAGCCTTTCGGCACCGTCGAGATCAGGTTCTTCTCGAACCACGAAATAGGCTTCGAGGTGGCGAGCTCGTTCACCTTGGTGGGGTTGATGCGGCAGTCGATGGGCCCGGCCATCAGCGTCATCGAGGCCGGCACCGCCGGATTCTTCTCCTGCGCCATCACCGCCGCGGCGACGAGCGACTGCACGCAGGGCTGGCACACCGCCACGAGATGGGCGCCCGGCCCCATGATCTCCAGGAAGCGGATGACGTGCTCGACATAATCGTCGAAGCCGAACGGACCGGCCGAAAGGGGCACCTCGCGGGCATTGTGCCAGTCCGTGATGTAGACGTCATGGTCCGGCAGCATCGTCTTCACGGTATTGACGAGCAGCGTCGCGAAATGACCGGAGAGCGGCGCCACCACGAGGACGCGCGGCTGGGCGATGTCCACGTCCTTCTTGAACCGCAGCAGGGTGCCGAAGGGCAGGACGGCGGTGTTTTCCTCCGTCACCTGCACTTCGCGATTGCCGACTTCAACCGTTTTGATGCCGAAGGACGGTCGGCCGTGGGTGAGGCCGGCCCGCTCGATCAGCTCGCAGGCGGCCGCGATCTGCCGGAAGCCAAGATGGCCGTAGCCGTTGACGAGGGGGCCGTTGAGGGTCTGCCGCGCGAGGCTGGCGAAGAACCTCATCGGGCTCATGAGGTCGGCCTGGGCCTGATAGGCGGAGTACATCATGGCAGCGTGCGCCGGACCGTCCGGCACCGCGGTGCCAGAGGAGTGAACCTGGAAGAAGTCTGCAGCATGATGCCGAAAGGTCCTTCTGCTCCGCGTCCCCCACGCCCGGCCCCCGACGGCCGGCGGAAGCATTAAGTAGTTGTCGCAGGCCCAGCTTTCCGCTTTGCAGCAAGCCTGAACAGATGTACCTGTTAAGTTGATATTGGAGCTATGCGTGGTGCATTGCAACACGCATCCTTAGCAGTAGGGCCGACGGCCGAGCGACCGCGCCGGATGCCCGATCAAAATCGAAGCCGCCGGCTGCGCCAAAAACAAACAAAGGCGGAAGGGTCGAGGGGAACGGTCAGGTCAGGGATCGCAAATCCGAGGCACGGGACAGGCATGGCGACGCTCACCATCTCCAGCAAGAACTACTCCTCCTGGTCCATGCGCGGCTGGCTGCTGTGCAAGATGGCCGGCCTCTCCTTCGAGGAGGAGCGGGTGCCCACCGACGATCCCGACGCCAAGGCGGAGCTGCTGCTGCTGTCGCCCTCCTTCCTCGTCCCGCGCCTGGTGCACGAGGACGTGACGGTGTGGGACACGCTGGCCATCGCCTCCTTCCTCAACGAAGTCTTCCCCGAGGCCGGTCTGCTGCCGGCCGACCGCGCGGTGCGCGCCCATTGCCTCTCCATCTCGGGAGAGATGCACTCGGGCTTCGCCAACATGCGCTCGGCGCTGCCGATGAACATCAAGGCGCACTATCCCGGCTTCAAGGTGTGGGCCGGCGCGCAGGCGGACATCGAGCGCATCACCGCCATCTGGCGCGGCTGCCTCACCGCCCACGGCGGACCGTTCCTGATGGGCGCGGCGCCGACGCTGGCGGATGCCATGTATGCGCCGGTCTGCTCCCGCTTCACCACCTACGACGTGAAGCTCGATCCGGAATCCGAGGCCTATCGCGCCCGCATCATGGAGCTGCCGCTGGTCCGGGAGTGGATCGACGGCGCGTTCTCCGAGCCGGAAGAGCTGGAAGAGCTGGACGCCGAATTCTGATCCGGCCGGACCCGTTCGGGTGATCGAAACGGCGGCTGCCGCCGTCTCCTCCATCAATCCGGGGCTGATCGCCGCCGGCTTCGCCGTGCTCGTGCTGGCGGGCATGGTGAAGGGCGTCATCGGCATGGGGTTGCCCACGGTCGGGATCGGGCTGCTGAGCGTGTTTCTCGCCCCGCCCGATGCGGCGGCGCTGCTCATCCTCCCGGCCACCGTGACCAATTTCTGGCAGTATTTCACCGGGCCGAACATCCTGCCCATCGCCCGGCGCTTCTTCTGGATGATGGTGATGGTGGCGGCGGGCACGCTCGTCGGGGGCCTGCTCCTGGGCGGCCTCGCCTCGCCCGCGGCGCAGCCGGTGCTGGGGGCGACGCTGCTGGCCTACGCGGCGCTGGGCCTGTCCTCGGTGCAGCTGAAGGTGCCGGTGCGCCACGAACCCTGGCTATCCCCGGTGATGGGCTTCCTCACCGGTCTCGTCACCGGCACCACCGGCGTCTCGGTGATGCCCTCGGCGCCCTATCTGCAGTCCCTGGGACTGGCGCGGGACGATCTGGTGCAGGCCCTCGGCCTCACCTTCATCGTCTCCACCACGGCCCTCGCGGTGGTGCTGTTCCATCCGGGAGACGGCGGCGGGGCATTGGCCGATCCCGCCACCGCGCTCGCCTCGGCGGCCGCGTTGCTGCCCGCCTTCATCGGCATGCAGCTCGGCGCCATGGTGCGCCGGGCGGCCTCCCCGCAGATGTTCCGGCGCATCTTCTTTTCCGGGCTCGGCCTGCTCGGCACCTACATGCTGGTGCGCGGCCTCATCTGATCCGGCCGCCCCTCACTCGGAGAGGCGGTGGATGTCGTGGATGACGATGCCGATGGAATCGTCCGGCTTCCTCAGCCATTCCTTGCGGCGCAGGGTCTTCACCGTGTCCTCGTAGCCGGTCTGCCAATGCTCGCGCATGGAGGTCTGCGAGAACTCGTAGTCCTTGGATTCCCGCTCGTAGGTCTTTTCCTGATAGATCAGGTGGCAGATGTTGACCGGGCCGGAGCTGGAATAGTCGTCGATGAGGGCGATGTCCTCCTCGGTGCGCAGCTGCTCGGGAATGCGCTGGAGCGCGTCGTAGAGCTTGGAGCGCAAGTCCTGCACGCGGCGGAACACATCTGTGGTGTAGCGGGTGCGGCTCGAATAGGCGACGTCCTTCTGCCGCTCGGACACGTCGAACATGTCGCGCGGCAGCTGCCCGCGGGCGCTGAACAGATCCACCTGGAATACCAGCGCGCTCGGATGGTCCGGCTGGTCGAGCAAGAATTGCAGCGGGGTGTTGGAGACGACGCCGCCGTCCCAGTAGAACTCGCCGTCGATCTTCACGGCCGGAAAGCCGGGCGGCAGCGCGCCGGAGGCCATGATGTGCTCGGGAGCGATCTTGTGCTCCTGATTGTCGAAATAGATGAAATTACCGGTGCGCACATTCACCGCGCCCACGGAGAAGCGCTTCTCGCGGGAATTGATGCGGTCGAAATCGACGAGCCGCAGCAGCGTGTCGCGCAGGGG
>JAEWBL010000383.1 GCA_023391175.1 Pseudomonadota bacterium | reverse complement strand
GCCATTACCAGACTGCGCGCACCAACCTCGCACTCTCGGTGCGCGGCCCCATCGGCGATCTCACCGCCACGCTGCTGGCCGCCTGGACCTTCTTCGGCTCCGGCAACACCAAGGGCGCGGTGGAGCTGATCGACCGGCTCGAGGGACCGGACTGGTACGCGCCCATGAAGGAGCTGCACGCCGGTCTCATCCTCGACGCCGCCGGGCAGAAGAAGGAGGCCGGACGCCGGCTGGAAGCGGCCATGAAGGCCGATCCCGGCTCCCTGCGCGCCATCGATGCCTATGCCCGCTGGGCCTCGCGCAACGACAATACCGAAGCGGCGCTCGCCGCCTATGCCGCATTCGACAGGCAGCTTCCGAACCACCCCATCGTCCTTGCGGCGATCAAGGAGCTGAAGGCCGGCAAGCAATTGCCGCCGCTGGTGAAGACCGCGCAGGAAGGCTCCTCCGAGGTGCTCTACGGCCTCGGCGCGACGCTCGGCCGGCAGGGCGGCGAGGATCTCGCCCTCGTCTATCTCCAGCTCGCCATCTGGCTCTATCCCGAGCACCCGTTCGCCAGCCTGACGCTGGCCGACCTCTACGAGCAGCTGAAGCAGCCGGCGAAGGCCATCGAGGTCTACGAGACCGTGCCGGACTCCTCGCCGCTCAAGCGCAACGCGCAGGTGCAGCTCGCGGTCAACCTCGACGCGACGGACCACGACAAGGAAGCCCGCGCGCAGCTGGAGAAGATGATCGCGGCCGACCCGAAGGATATCGAGGCCATCATCGCGCTGGGCAAGATCCAGCAGACGCGCAAGATGTTCTCCGAGTGCGCCGGCACCTATTCCAAGGCCATCGCCCTCATCCCCCAGCCCTCGCGCAACAACTGGGCCCTGTTCTACTTCCGCGGGGTCTGCAACGAGCGCTCCAAGAACTGGCCGGCGGCCGAGGCGGACCTGAAGAAGGCGCTGGAACTCAATCCCGACCAGCCCCATGTTCTGAACTATCTCGGCTATTCGTGGGTGGACCAGGGCATCAACCTGGATCAGGGCGTCGACATGATCCGCAAGGCGGTGAAGCTGAGGCCCGACGACGGCCCCATCGTGGACAGCCTGGGCTGGGCCTACTACAAGCTCGGCCGCTACGACGAGGCCGTGGTGCAGCTTGAGCGCGCCATCGAGCTGATGCCGCAGGATCCGGTCATCAACGACCACCTCGGCGACGCCTACTGGAAGGTTGGCCGCAAGCTTGAGGCCGGTTTCCAGTGGAACCACGCCCGCGACCTGAAGCCGGAGCCCGACGACCTCGCCAAGATCGTGCAGAAGATCGACAAGGGACTCGATTCGGTCGATCAGCCGGCCCCGGTCCGCAAGGCCGAGGAGCAGCAGAAGGGCGGTTGAGCCCCTCTGCGGCGCGACGGGTGGCCCTGGCCGCCCGGAATCGTCCCCGGGAACGCGCGCCGAAACCGGGGGCAAGGCAATTTTGCCCCGGCCCGCGCTTTTCAGTCGCGGGCCGAGCCGTTAGGGTCGGCGCCCGTTTGGGGACCGATCCATGCATGACAGAAGCGCCCGACCGCTCGACCCCACATCCGACGCGGCCATTGCCGCGAGCGTCACGCCGCGCCCCATAGAGGACGTGGCGGCGACCCTCGGCATTCCGGCGGACGCGCTCTATCGCTATGGCCCGCACAAGGGGAAGATCAGCCTCGACTTCGTGGCCGAGGCCGAATCGCGCCCCCGCGGCCAGCTCGTGCTCGTCACCGCCATCAATCCCACGCCGGCGGGGGAGGGGAAGACCACCACCACCATCGGCCTCGGCGACGCCCTCTCGCGGCTCGGCACCCGGACGGCGGTCTGCCTGCGCGAGCCCTCCCTTGGCCCGGTGTTCGGCGCCAAGGGCGGCGCCACCGGCGGCGGGCGGGCGCAGATCATCCCCATGCAGGACATCAACCTGCATTTCACCGGCGACCTGCACGCCATCACAGCCGCGCACAATCTGCTGTCGGCGCTGATCGACAATCACATCCACTGGGGCAATGCCCTCGACCTCGACGCCCGGCGCATCAGCTGGCGGCGGGTGATGGATCTCAACGACCGGGCGCTGCGCCAGATCACCATCGGCCTCGGCGGCCCCGCCAACGGCTATCCGCGCGAGGACGGCTTCGACATCACGGTGGCGAGCGAGGTGATGGCCATCCTGTGCCTCGCCGACAGCCTCGCCGATCTGGAGGCGCGCCTCTCGCGCATGGTCATCGGCCAGACCCGCGGCCGCCGCATGGTGCGGGCGGAGGAACTGGGCGGCGTCGGCTCCATGGTGGCGCTGCTCAAGGATGCGTTCCAGCCGAACCTCGTCCAGACGCTGGAGGGCACGCCGGCTCTCGTCCATGGCGGACCGTTCGCCAACATCGCCCACGGCTGCAATTCGGTGATGGCTACGCGCACCGCCCTCGGCCTGGCCGACGTGGTGGTGACGGAAGCCGGCTTCGGTGCCGACCTGGGCGCGGAGAAGTTCCTCGACATCAAGTGCCGGCAGGCCGGGCTCGTGCCCTCGGCAGCGGTGGTGGTGGCCACCGTGCGCGCGCTCAAGATGCACGGCGGCGTCCCGCTCAAGGAGCTCGGCACGCCGGATGCGGCCGCGGTGGCGCTCGGGTGCGGCAACCTCAAGCGGCACGTGGAGAATTTGAAGAAGTTCGGCCTGCCCGTGGTGGTCGCGCTGAACCATTTCACCGGCGATACGCTTGAGGAGCTGGAGGCGGTGCGCGCCGCTTTGGCGCCGGAAGGTGTCGATGTTTTCCCCTGCGGCCACTGGGCCCGGGGCGGGGAGGGCGCGCTGGACCTCGCCCGCGCCGTCCTCGACCTTCTCGCCCGCCGGCCGAAGTTTGAATATCTCTATCCCTCGGAGCTACCGCTCAGGGAGAAGATCGAGACCATCGCCCGCGAGATCTACCGGGCCGAGCGGGTCGAATTCTCCTCCACCGCGACGGCAAAGCTCAAGGAATACGAGCTGGCGGGCTTCGGCGACCTGCCCGTGTGCATGGCGAAGACGCAGTATTCCTTCTCCGCCGATCCCACCGCGCGCAACGCGCCCACCGGGCACACGCTGCCCATTCGCGAGGTGCGCCTGTCCGCCGGTGCCGGCTTCGTGGTGGCGCTCGCCGGCGACATCATGACCATGCCGGGCCTGCCCTCCGCGCCCGCTGCCCAGGACATCTTCGTGATGCCGGACGGCTTCATCGCCGGCCTGTCGTGATCTCAACGCGGCGGTGGCACAAGGCGCCGCGCATCCCTATCTGAACGCCATCAAAACCAATGCGGTGTCACGCCGCGGGAGACGAACATGGACAGCAAGGCCGCCATCGTGGGCTGGGCGCATTCGCCCTTCGGCAAGCTTGAGGACGCGGACACCGAGGCCCTGATGAGCCGGGTGGCCGGCGCCGCGATCGAGCATGCGGGCCTGTCCCCGCAGGATGTGGATTCCATCCACGTGGGCGTGTTCAACGCCGGCTTCCAGAAACAGGATTTCCAGGGTGCCATGCCGGCCCTCTCCGTGCCGGAGCTGGCCCATGTGCCGGCCGTGCGCCTCGAGAACGCCTGCGCCACCGGCTCGGCCGCCATCCATTCCGCGCTCAACTATATCGAGAGCGGGCAGGGCCGCATCGCCCTCGTGGTTGGCGCCGAGAAGATGACGGCCAAGCCCACCGCCGAGGTGGGCGACATCCTGCTCAACGCTTCCTACCGCAAGGAAGAGGCGGATATCGAGGGTGGCTTCGCCGGCGTGTTCGGCCGCATCGCCCAGACCTATTTCCAGCGCTACGGCGACCGCTCGGAAGAACTCGCCCGCATCGCCGCCAAGAACCACAAGAACGGTGTCGCCAATCCCTATGCGCAGATGCGCAAGGATTTCGGCTTCGAGTTCTGCAACACCATCTCCGAGAAGAACCCCTACGTCGCCGGCCCGCTGCGCCGCACCGATTGCTCGCTGGTCTCGGACGGCGCCGCGGCGCTGGTGATCGCCTCGGCTGATGTGGCGGAGACGCTGGGTCGCGCCGTCGCCTTCCGTTCGCGCGCCCATGTCAACGACATCATGCCCATGTCGCGCCGCGATCCCATCGCCTTCGAGGGCGCCCGGCGCGCCTGGGTGAAGGCACTGGAGAAGGCCGGCCTCACGCTGGACGATCTCAGCCTGGTCGAAACCCACGACTGCTTCACCGTGGCCGAGCTGATCGAGTACGAGGCCATGGGCCTCGCCAAGCCCGGCGAAGGCTACAAGGTGGTGCGCGAGGGCATCACCGAGAAGACCGGGAAGCTGCCGGTGAACGCCTCGGGCGGGCTGAAGTCCAAGGGCCACCCCATCGGCGCCACCGGCGTCTCCATGCACGTCCTCTCCGCCATGCAGCTTATGGGCGAGGCCGGAGACATGCAGATCGACGGCGCGAAGGTGGCCGGCGTCTTCAATATGGGCGGCGCTGCCGTGGCCAACTACGTCTCCATCCTCGAACGGGTGAAGTGAGACGTCGTTCTCAGATCTGAGAGATCAAACGGGCGGCCCTTGGGCCGCCCGTTTTCATTCGGTGGCGGCGGCGAGGATGGGTCCGCCGGACGGCGCCTGTACGAGGATGGCGGTGCGCAGGCCGGGCGCGGCTTCTGGCCGGGGGTAATGGGCGCGGGTGCCGGTCCAGCCGCCGAGCCGCTCCAGGCGCCGCACGACGCGGGCATGGGGCAGGGTGCGGCCGGCGTTCTCGCCGCGACGGACGGGCACTTCGATGACGCCGGGTTCGTACTCCGCGAGCCACACGTCCGCCGGCGTCGCGGGCGCGGTTCCGACCCCGATCGCTACCTCGCGGGTGCCGATGACGACTTCCGGCCCGACGACGGGACCGGCGGAGGAAATCGCCCGCTCGATGTCCGGCAGGCTGTAGCCGACGCGGCTGAGGCGCCCATTCACCACCATCTGCGGCGTGAACGGGCCGTGCTCGCCGAGCATCGGCTCGTAGGTGTACTGGCGCTGGGTGAATTCCGGCTTGCCGAATGTGTCGCGCCAGCCGAGCCGGTCCCAATAGGTCACGCTGAAGCTCAGGGCCAGCACGTCCGGCCGGCGGGTGAGGGCGATGAGATTGGCATCCGCCGGCGGGCAGGAGGAGCAGCCCTGGCTTGTGAACAGCTCCACCACTGTGAGCTTCTGGCGCGGTTCGGCTGTGGCGGGCCCGCACGGAAGGGACGCCAGAATGGCCGCGCCCGCGGCGAACGCAGCCCATTTCGCGTGAGGCGGACGGCGCGGTTCGCGCGGCGGTGGCGAGGAGGTGGAGGGGGTTTCGGCCATGGCGCGGGGCTCCTGCGGGATGCCGCCCGCATGAGGCTTCCACCGGGCGCTCCCGGTCCTCCTTCGTCCTGCGGTGCCTGCGGGTTACGCCCTCACGGCATCGTGCAAGCGCCTGTCACCCGCGCGAGAGCCCCTGCGCCTCCAAAGCCTTGAGATAGGCGCCGAATTTCTCCTCCTGGTTCACGCCGTAGCTGTAGAGCAGGTCCCAGGTGTAGATGCCGGTGCCGTGGCCGTCGTCGAAGATGAGGCGGACGGCGTAATTGCCCACCGGCTCCACCTGCGCGATGCGCACCTGCCGCTTGCCGGGTACGGTGATCTTCTCCTCCGGCTGGTGGCCCTGCACCTCGGCGGAGGGGCTTTCTACCCTCAGATACTCGGCGGGGAGGGTGAATTTCGCCCCGTCCTCGAAGGTGACGGA
>JAEWBL010000558.1 GCA_023391175.1 Pseudomonadota bacterium | reverse complement strand
GTCTTGCAGTGGACGCAGTTCTGCGCGTTGATCTGGAAACGCGGCGCGTCCGCCCCCTCCTCGATCCACTCGTAGACGCCGGCCGGGCAGTAGCGGTTGGACGGGCCGGCATAGATGTCGTGCTCCGACGCCTTCTGCAGGGCCATGTCCTTCACCACCAGATGCACCTGCTGGTTCTCCTCGTGGTTGGTGTTGGACAGGAACACCGACGACAGCTTGTCAAAGGTGAGCACGCCGTCGGGGCGGGGATAGGTGATCTTCTTGCAATCCTTCGCCGGCTTCAGGGAGGCGGCGTCGGTCTTGCCGTGCTTCAGGGTGCCGAACAGGGAGAAGCCCAGCGTGTTGGTCCACATGTCCAGCGCGCCCAGCGGAATGCCGATGAAGGTGCCGAGCTTCGACCACAGCGGCTTCATGTTGCGCACCTTCTTCAGGTCCGCACCGATGGCGGATGAGCGCCACGCCGCCTCGTAGCTGATGAGTTCGTCATGGCCGCGATCCTCGCCCAGCGCGCCGGCGAGGTGGTCGGCGGCCAGAATCCCGGAGAGCACCGCGTTGTGGCTGCCCTTGATGCGCGGCACGTTCACGAAGCCCGCCGCGCAGCCCACCAGCACGCCGCCGGGGAAGCTGAGCTTCGGCACGCTCTGGTAGCCGCCTTCCGAGAGGGCGCGCGCGCCATAGGCGATGCGCTTGCCGCCCTCGAAGGTGTCGCGGAAAAAGGGATGGGTCTTGAAGCGCTGGAACTCGTCGAAGGGCGAGAGCCAGGGGTTCTGGTAGTTGAGGTGGACCACGAAGCCCACCATCACCTGCTCGTCCTCCATATGGTAGATGAAGGCGCCACCGCCGGTCTTGCCGTCGAGCGGCCAGCCGAAGCCGTGCTGCACCAGGCCGGGCTTGTGCTTCTCCGGCTTCACCTTCCACAGCTCCTTCAGGCCGATGCCGAATTTCGGCACGTCGCGACCGGCGTCGAGGCCGTACTTGGCGATGAGCTGCTTGGTGAGATGGCCCCGCGCGCCCTCGGCGAACACGGTGTAGCGGCCGCGCAATTCCATGCCGCGGGTGAACTCGCCCTTGGGCAAGCCGTTCTTGTCGACGCCCATGTCGCCGGTGGCGATGCCGGTCACCGCGCCCTTGTCGTCAAAGAGGATCTCGTCGGCGGCAAAGCCGGGATAGATCTCCACCCCCAGCGCCTCGGCCCTGGTGGCGAGGAAGCGGCAGACATCGCCCAGCGAGCCGACGAAATTGCCGTGATTGTTCATCAGCGGCGGCATGGCGAAATTGGGCAGGCGGATGCCGCCGGCGGGGCCGAGCAGGTAGAAATGGTCATCGTTGACCTGGACGGAGAGCGGCGCGTCCGCCTCCTCGCGCCAGCCGGGCAGGAGCGCGTCGAGGCCGACCGGATCGATGACCGCGCCGGAAAGGATATGGGCGCCCACCTCGGAGCCCTTCTCCACCACCACCACCGAGATGTCGCTGCCGCGCTCGGCCGCCTGCTGCTTCAGGCGAATGGCGGTGGCAAGGCCGGCAGGCCCGGCGCCGACCACCACCACGTCATAATCCATGCCCTCGCGTTCAGGCAGTCCGTGCTCCGTACTCATGTCAATATCCCAGAGTGATCATCGTACGCCCCTCTGACTCTGTTCCCGTGGACCGCGGGGGCGCCTAAACCGGCCGCGCCCTTACACCCAAGGAGAACCTTCAACCTATCCCGACGAGGCCGCCGGCGAGGGTGACCCGCCGCTGGTGATAGGCGGTGTCGCCGAACATCAGCTCGATCATGGCGAGGCGGCGGAAGTGGTGGGCGCCGATATATTCCATGGTCATGCCGATGCCGCCGTGCAGCTGCACCGCCGTCTGGCCCACGAAGCGGGCAGCGCGGTTGATCTGCACCTTGGCGGCGGAGAGGGCGACGGCGCGCTCGGCCGCGTCCTCCGCCTCCACCATCATGGCGGCATAGAGCGCCATGGAGCGGGCCTGCTCCAGCGCGACGAACATGTCCACCGCCTGGTGCTGCAGCGCCTGGAACGAGCCGATGGCGACGCCGAACTGCTTGCGCGTCTTCAGGTATTCCACCGTCAGCTCGTGCAGCGCCTCCATCAGGCCCACCGTCTCGGCGCACACGGAGGCGATGGCACCTTCCGTCACGCGCTCGACGATGGCCAGCCCCTCGCCCTCCGGGCCCAGCATCGCGTCGGCGGGGATGAACACGTCGGAGAGGATCACGTCCGCCGCGCGCCCGCCGTCCTGGGTGGGATAGGCGATGAGGCTGACGCCCGCCGCATCCACCGGCACAAGGAACAGGGTGATGCCGGCCGCATCGCGCCGGTCGCCGGCGGTGCGGGCGCTGACCACGAGGGTCGCGGCGGCATCGGCGTTCAGCACCACGCTCTTGCGGCCGTCGAGGCGGAAGCCGCCGTCCACGGCGCGGGCGGCGGTGGCGACGTCATTCAGGTCGTAGCGCGCCTGCACCTCGGAATGGGCGAAGGCGAGGCCGGCGGTGCCGTCCATCAGGCCGGGCAGCAGCGCGGCGCGCTGGGCCGGGCTGCCGGCGAGGCGTACGGCGCTGCCGCCGAGGATGACGCTGGCGAGGTAGGGCTCGGGCGCCAGCGCGCGGCCGAGGGCCTCCATCACCACCAGCGTTTCCACCGGGCCGCCGCCGAAGCCGCCATCTTCTTCCGCGAACGGCAGGCCGAGCAGGCCCAGCTCCGCCAGCTCCACCCACCGCGCCTTCGGAAAGCCGAGCGGCTCGGCGCGGGCCGAGGCCAGCTGCTCGATGCCGGGATAGGTGTCGGCCGCCCAGCGCCGGACGGTATCCTTGAGGAGCGACTGCTCGTCGGTCAGGTCGAAATCCATGGAGCCCTCCTCACAGGCCGAGGATCGCCTTGGCGATCACATTGTGCTGGATCTCATTGGATCCGCCGTAGATGGACACCTTGCGGTGGTTGAAATAGACCGGCGCCGCCGCGTCCGCCCAGGCGAACAGGGCCTCGGCATCATTGTCGCCGGCGCCGTCGCGCAGGGCGGGCAGGGCCTGCGGGCCGGCCAGCTCCAGCAGCAGCTCGGTGGTGGCCTGCTGCAGCTCGGAGCCCTTGATCTTCAGGATGGAGGAGGCGGGATCGGGCTTGGTGGGATCGCGCGTCGCCTGCGCCGCCACCACGCGCATCTGGGTGATCTCCAGCGCCTTCAGCTCGATCTCCACGCTCGCGAGGCGGGAGCGGAAATCGATGTCGTCCCACATGGTGCCGGCGCCGGCCGGGGTGGTGCGGGCGAGGCGCTTGATGCGGGCGATGCGCTCCTTCGACATGCCGATGCGGGCGATGCCGGTGCGCTCGTTGGCGAGCAGGAACTTGGCATAGTCCCAGCCCTTGTTCTCCTCGCCAACCAGATTCTCCACCGGCACCTTCACGGCGTCGAGGAACACCTCGTTCACCTCGTGCCGGCCGTCGATGGTGATGATGGGCCGCACGGTGACGCCGGGGCTCTTCATGTCGATGAGGATGAAGGAGATGCCAGCCTGCTTCTTGGCGTTGGGGTCGGTGCGGGCGAGGCAGAACATCCAGTCGGCATACTGGCCGAGCGTGGTCCAGGTCTTCTGGCCGTCGATGATGTAATGGTCGCCCTCGCGCACCGCGCGGGTCTTCAGCGAGGCGAGGTCCGAGCCGGCGCCGGGCTCGGAGAAGCCTTGGCACCACCAGTCCTCCAGGCTCTTGATGCGCGGCAGGAAGCGGCGCTTCTGCTCCTCGCTGCCGAACGTGGCGATCACCGGGCCCACCATGAAGCAGTTGAACTGCAGCGGCAGCGGCACCGCCGCCTGCATCAGCTCTTCCATGAAGATGTAGCGCTGAACCGCGCTCCACGGCTGGCCGCCATGCTCCACCGGCCAGTGGGGCTCGGCCCAGCCCTTGTCGTTCAGGATGCGCTGGGAGGTCACGTAGTCCTCGCGCGCCAGCTTGCGGCCCTCCGACACCTTGGTGCGGATCTCGGCCGGGATGGCGGTGCGGAAGAAGGTGCGGACCTCCTCGCGGAAGGCGATTTCTTCGGGGGTGAAGCGCAGGTCCATGGATCAGGCCTCCGGATTGATTTCGATGAGGCCCGCGGCACCCATGCCGCCGGCGATGCACATCGTGACGACCGCATAGCGCACGCCGCGCCGGCGCCCCTCCAGCACCGCGTGGCCGACGAGGCGCGCCCCGCTCATGCCGAACGGATGGCCCACCGAGATGGCGCCGCCGTTGACGTTGCAGATCTCCGGGTCGATGCCCAGCGTGTCGCGGCAATAGAGCGACTGGGAGGCGAACGCCTCGTTCAGCTCCCACAGGCCGATGTCGGACACCTTCAGCCCGTTGCGCTCCAGAAGGCGCGGCACGGCGAAGACCGGGCCGATGCCCATCTCGTCCGGCTCGCAGCCGGCGGTGGCATAGCCGCGGAAGATGCCGAGCACCTGCGCCCCCCGCCGCGCCGCCTCGGTGGACGACATGAGCACGCTCGCGGAGGCGCCGTCCGAGAGCTGCGAGGCATTGCCGGCAGTGACGAACTCGTCCTCGCCGCGCACCGGCTTCAGCTTGGCGAGGCCCTCCAGCGTGGTGTCGGCGCGGTTGCCCTCGTCGCGGGAAAGGGTGACGCTCTCGCGCCGGGTCTCGCCGGTCTCCTTGTCGGTCACCGCCTTCTCGACGGTGATGGGCACGATCTCGGTGTCGAACAGGCCGGCCTGCTGGGCCCGGGCGGTGCGCTGCTGGCTCTCGAGGGAGAAGGCGTCCTGCGCCGCGCGGGTGATGCCGTAGCGCCGGGCGACGTTGTCGCCGGTCTCGATCATGGTGACGTAGATGTCCGGCTTGTGCGCCATCAGCCAGTCGTTGCGGAACAGCTCGCGGTTCACCGGCTGCACCAGCGAGATGGATTCCACGCCGCCGGCCACCGCCACCGGCACGCCGTCGAACGCGATGCGCCGCGCCGCATGGGCCACCGCCTCCAGCCCCGAGGCGCAGAAGCGGCTGACCGTGACGCCGGTCGCGGTCACCGGAATGCCGGCCACCAGCGCCCCGTGGCGGGCGACGTTGCCGCCGGTGGCGCCTTCCGGATAGCCGCAGCCCATCACGACCTCCTCCACCTCGGCGGGGTCCACCTTGCCGCGGGCAAGGGCGTGGCGGATGGCGTGGGCGGCCATGTCGGCGCCCTTGGTGATGTTGAGCGCGCCGCGCTGCGCCTTGCCGATGGGCGTGCGCGCGGTGGAGACGATGACGGCATCAGCCATTGGGCTTCCTCGTTCTGGTCTTCAGTGTGTTTCGGGGGCTTCGCCGGCGGCCGCGGCCACTTCCGCCATCAGCACCTTGGGCAGGAGCTTGCCGACGGGGCTGCGCGGCAGCTCGGCGCGGAATTCCAGCGCGCGGGGCATCTCGTGGCGGCCGAGCCGGTCGGCGAGGAAGTCGGTGAGCGCGTCGAGGGTGAAGGGCTCGGCCCCGGCCTTCAGCTTCACGTAGGCCTTGGCGGACTGGCCGCGATAGGCATCGGGCACGCCGATGACGATCACTTCCTCCACCGCCGGATGCTCGTAGATCGCGCTCTCCACCGCCGCCGGATAGACGTTGAAGCCCGACGAGATGATCATGTTCTTGCGGCGATCGACGATCTCGAACAGGCCGCTCTCGTCCATGCGCCCCATGTCGCCGGTGAGGAACCAGCCGTCGTGGAAGGCGGCGGCGGTGGCCGCCTCGTCGCCGAGATAGCCCTTGAACACGTTGGGCCCGCGAATGGCGATCTCGCCCACCTCGCCGGGGGGCAGCGCCTCGCCCGGCGCGTCCATGGCGACGATCCGCAGGGCAAGGCCGGGCAAGGGAATGCCGATGAGGCCGAGCCGGCGCGGCACCCGAAAGGGCACCCGCGAGCCGGCTGGGCCGGTCTCCGTCATGCCCCAGCCGTTGTTGAGCTGGGTGCCGATGATGGCCTCGATGCGCGCCTGCACCTCGAACGGCAGCGGCGCGCCGCCGGAGACGCAGGACTTCAGCGGGGAGAAGTCCACCGCCTCCACGCCCGGCCGGTTGAGCAGCTCCACCCACATGGTGGGCACGCCGGAGAACTGGCTGGCCTTCAGCTCGCTCACGGCACGGATC
>JAEWBL010000508.1 GCA_023391175.1 Pseudomonadota bacterium | reverse complement strand
AGGCACGCCCGGCCTTGCACAGCGCCTTGGCCGGCGCTTGGGTCCGGCGCTTTTGGCCCTGCGGGCACGCGCCCGTTCAGGGGGCGAGGCGCTCCGGCAGCATGCGCTTCAGCACGTCATCCTTGAGCACCACGTGGTGGAGCACGGCCGCTGCCGCATGCAGCACGGCCAGCACGATGACGGCGTTGGCCATCAGCTCGTGGATCTCCTGCACCTGCTTGCCCAGATCGCGATTGACCGCGATGGGCGAGGGGATGGTGAAGAGGGAGAAGAAGGACACTTCATTGCCGCGCAGGAAGGCGAGGTAGACGCCGAGCACGAGCGTGGCGATGAGCGCGAGATAGAGCAGCCCGTGCACGATGTGGGAGGCGATGGCCACCGGGCGGCTGATCTGCGCGGAGGCCGGCGGGTTGCGCCCGAAGATGCGGACGGGAATGCGCACCGCCACCAGAGCGATGAGCAGCAGGCCGACCGAGATATGGACCCACCACACCATGCCCCGCGCCGGCGTGCCGCGCGCGAAGAACTGCTCCAGATAGGTGACGCCGAACGCCGTGAACACCGCGATGGCGGTGAGCCAGTGGAGGGCGCGCAGGGCCGGCCCGTAACGGGTCAGGCTGGGATCGACGGGCATGGTAGGGCCTCCTGTTTGGAGTCATTCTAGAAAATGGGTGGCCCGGGTCCAGCGCCAAGGCGGCGTTTTCCCTGCGGTCAATTGGCCCGGTCCTCGATGGCCTCCATGTCGTCGTCGCTGAGGCCGAAGTGATGGCCGATCTCGTGGACCAGCACATGGGTGACGACGTCGCCGAGGGTTTCCTCGTTCTCCGCCCAGTAGTCGAGGATGGGGCGGCGATAGAGGAAGATCATGTTGGGCATCTGCCCGGTCTGGGCCACCGCCCCGCCCTGCGCCCGGCCGACGCCGTGGAACAGGCCCAGCAGATCGAACGGGGTCTCGGCGCCCAGTTCGTCCAGCACCTCGTCGGTGGGAAAGTCCTCCACCTTGATGACCAGCCCCTGGCAGAGGGCGCGGAACGAACCCGGCAAAGCGGCGAAAGCCTCTTCCGCCAGCTGCTCCAGTTCTTCGAGCCCGGGGGCCTCCACATCGCGCCATCGGTTCTTCGACGGTACGCCGGTCAACGACATGCTTCCCCTCCTGCCGGTTACATCCGCGTTACTTCATTTTGCGCCGCAACATCACGAACCGCTGAAGTCGTGGCCGGCGGTGACTTTGGCCGGCCCGGCGTCACGGACCCGTGACTTTCCTGAACACTTCGTTAACGCAAGCATCAAACAGGGTTCAGGGTGACTTGGTTAAGGAACTCTTAATCCACCTGCATCGTTGTCGGTGCAGAACGGGATCTTACGGGATCTGGGAGTTAAGCCATGCTTCGCAAGCTTGCTGTCACCGGTGCTCTGGTGTCCATCCTTGGTATCGCTGCGTTTTTCGCCCCGCACGAGGCGAGCGCAGCGTCGGTCGCCACCGTGGTGGGCACGATCTTCTGAGTCCGAGGAAGATTGCGCGGGCCTTTTGTGCCCCGGTCGATCACGCGATTGTGACTGAACTGGAGCCGGTTCAAAGTTGCTCGTCTCTTGGATGCAACAGCTCCGAATTGTCTTCGCAGGTGCGAAATGCGCCGCGGGGATGGAACGCGGCGCGCCGCAGAGGCTTGCCGTGACGGGATTTTGTGTGCCTGAGCGCTGCGATCCGGACGGCCGCCGGCGGACGCCCTGATTCGCGCGGAGAGCGGCTGACAGGGCGAAATCCCCAGCTTCATTCCGTCGCCGCCCGCACCAGTTCCTCTTCCGCCTCGGCGAGCAGCGCCTCGTTGGCATCGCCACCCACGCTCTCGCGCCCAATCTCCAGCAGCACCGGCACGGCCAGCGGCGACACGCGCGGCAGCGGCTGGTGCACCACGCGGCCACGGATGCGCGCCAGCATCTCCCCGAGGCGCTTCACGTCCAGCAGCCCAGTGGCCGCATCCGCCCGGGCGGCGCGCAGGAGCAGGTGGTCCGGCTCGTGCCGACGCAGCACGTCATAGATGAGGTCGGTGGAGACGGTGACCTGCCGGGAGGTCTTCTCCTTGCCCGGAAACCGCCGCTCGATGAGCCCGGCAATGACCGCACAATAGCGGAACGTCCGCTTCATCAGCGCGCTTTCGGCGAGCCACGCCTCCAGATCGTCTCCCAGCATGTCCTGATCGAACAGATCGTCCAGCGAGAGCCGGCGCTGGCTGATGGCGGCGCCCATGTCCCCTGCGGCATAGACGGCGAGGGCATAGTCGTTGGCGACGAAGCCCAGCGGCTTCAGCCGGGCGCGCTCCAGCCGGCGGGTGAGGAGCATCCCCAGCGTCTGGTGGGCCAGCCGCCCCTCGAACGGGTAGGTGACGAGATAGTAGCGGCCGGAGCGCTCGAAGGTCTCCACCAGAAGATCGTCCCGGCCCGGCAGGCGGGACTTGGCCTTCTGCAGTTCCAGCCACTCGCGCACCTGCGGCGGCAGCGCCGCCCAGCGCTCCGGCGCGGAGAGGAGCGCCCGCACGCCGGCCGCGAGGAAGGTGGAAAGCGGAAACTTGCCGCCCGCATAGGCCGGCACCTTGGGCTCGGTGGCGGTGGTGCGGGAGACATACACCTCATCCTCCACCAGCACCTCGTAGCGCAGGATTTCCCCGGCAAAGACGAAGGTGTCGCCGGGCACCAGCGTCTCGACGAAATATTCCTCCACCTCGCCCAAAAGCCGCCCGCCGAACCGCACCCGCCCGGCGACGCCGGTCTTCGCCGCGCCGCGCGCCGAGACGAGGCGCACCTTGAGCATGGAGGCTTCCACGATGGTGCCCACGTTCAGCCGGTAGGCTTGCGCGATCATGGGATTGGCGACGCGCCACAGTCCGTCCTTCGTCCGGCGGATCTTGGCGTAGCGCTCATAGGCGCGGAGCGCGTAGCCGCCGGTGGCGACGAAATCCAGCGCGGCATCGAAGTCTTCGCGCGGGAGGGCGCGATAGGGCGCGGCGGAGCGCACCTCGCCATAGAGCGCATCGGCGGAGAAGGGCGCGGCGCAGGCCATACCGAGGATGTGCTGCGCCAGCACGTCGAACGCGCCCTGCCGTTCGGGCGGCGTGTCCTGCGCCCCCACCTTCACCGCCTCCAGCGCCGCACGGCATTCCAGCACCTCGAAGCGGTTGGCCGGGATCAGCACGGCGCGGGAGGGCTCGTCCAGCCGGTGGTTGGCGCGGCCGATGCGCTGCATGAGGCGGGAGGAACCCTTCGGGGCTCCCACATTGATGACGAGGTCCACATCGCCCCAGTCGATGCCGAGGTCGAGGGAAGAGGTGGCCACCACCGCCTTGAGTTTCCCCGCCGCCATGGCGGCCTCGACCCGGCGTCGCTGCTCCACGGCCAGCGAGCCATGGTGGAGCGCGATGGGGTAATCGAGGTCGTTGATGCGCCAGAGTTCCTGAAACAGGAATTCCGCCTGCCAGCGGGTGTTTACGAAGACGAGGGACAGCTTGTTGGCGCCGATCAGCTCGTAGATCTCGGCGAAGGCGTGCTGCGCCGTGTGGCTCGCCCACGGCATCCGCGCCCGGCTCTCCAGCATGGAGATGTCCGGCGCCGCGCCGCCCGCCGCGATCACGAGATCGGCGAGGGCGGGCTCGGCCGCGTCCTCGTCCTGCGGCACCAGATAGCGCCTGAGGTCGTCCGGCTCGGCGACGGTGGCGGAGAGCCCGACGCATTGCAGGCCGGGGGCGATGGCACGCAGACGGGCGAGGGCGAGGGAGAGCAGGTCCCCGCGCTTGGAGGTGACGAGGGCGTGCAATTCGTCCAGCACCACGCGCTTCAGGCCGGAGAAAAGGTGCTCCGCATCCTTGGAGGCGAGCAGCAGGGAAATCTGCTCCGGCGTGGTGAGCAGGATATGCGGCGGGTCGCGCCGCTGCCGCTGGCGGCGCGATGCGGGGGTGTCGCCGGTGCGGGTCTCCACACGGATGGGAAGCCCCATCTCCTCCACCGGGGCTTCCAGATTGCGGGCGATGTCCACCGCCAGCGCCTTCAGCGGCGAGATATAGAGCGTGTGCAGGGGGGATGCCGGCCGCTCCGCCTGCCAGCGATCGAAGGGGACGGCTTCCGCGCCGGTGGCGGCTTCGCCAGCTTCGGCCATCTGGGGCGCGGCCGGTTTCCGCGTCTTCTTCTTCGGGCGGCTCAGTTCGATCAGGCTCGGCAGGAAACCGGCCAGCGTCTTGCCGGCACCGGTGGGGGCGATGAGCAGCACGGAATGCCCGCTCTCGGCCGCGGCAATGAGGTCGAGCTGATGCGCACGCGGCGTCCAGCCCCGCGCGCGGAACCAGCCGGCGAACGGCTCGGGAAGGGCTGATGCCCCGGACGGTGTCGCGCTGCGCGCCTTGCTCGCTCTGGCCACTTGGCAAAGATAGGGCGCCGGACACCGTTCCGCGATGCCCCAGGGGCGTCGCAACCATCCTTAATCCGCCGTCAACCAACGCGGGGGCATGGTGCGGGAAATGTCCCGTCCCGGAGTATGCGTCCCATGATGTCGCGCGCCGACCGCACCGTCTTGAGCGAATGGTGGTGGACGGTGGACCGCGCCCTGCTCGCAAGCCTCGGCGGGCTGATGGTGATCGGCATCATCCTCTGCCTGGCCGCGAGCCCGGCCGTGGCGGCCCGCCTGAACATCGCCGATCCGTTCCATTTCGTGAACCGGCAGGTGCTGTTCCTCATCCCCGCCGCGGTGGTGATGATCGCCACCTCCTTCCTCTCGCCGCGGACCATCCGGCGCACCTGCGTCGTGGTGTTCTGCGTGTTCTTCGTTCTGCTGTTGGCGACGCTGGTGTTCGGCCCGGAGGTGAAGGGCGCGCGGCGCTGGCTCACCATCGCCGGCATCACGGTGCAGCCGTCGGAATTCATCAAGCCGGCCTTCGTCATCCTCGCCGCCTGGCTGTTCGCCGAAAGCACCAAGCGGCCCGAGATGCCGGCGACGCTGTTCGCCTTCCTGCTGCTCGGCAGCGTGCTCGGCCCGCTGGTGAAGCAGCCGGACTTCGGCCAGAGCCTGCTCATCTGCCTCGTCTGGTCGGCCCTGTTCTTCCTCGCCGGCCTGCGCTGGATTTGGATGGTGGGGCTGGTCGGCGTCGGCGCGGGCGGCGGCTTCATCGCCTACATGACGGTCGCCCACGTGCAGAAGCGCATCAACCGCTTCCTCAACCCGGATTCCGGCGACACCTACCAGATCGATGCGGCGCTGAACTCGTTCAGGAGCGGCGGCTGGTTCGGTACCGGCCCCGGCGAGGGCACCATGAAGCGGATGCTCCCGGACGGCCACACGGACTTCGTGTTCGCGGTGGCGGGCGAGGAGTTCGGCATCATCCTGTGCCTCATCATCCTCGCCCTGTTCGCCTTCATCCTGCTGCGCTCGCTCTCGCGCGCCTCCAAGGAGAGCGATCCCTTCACCCGCTTCGCCATCACCGGCCTTGCGCTGCTGTTCAGCCTGCAGGCCTCCATCAACATGGCGGTGAACGTCCATATCGCGCCGGCCAAGGGCATGACGCTGCCCTTCATCTCCTATGGCGGCTCCTCGCTCATCTCGATCGCCTTCGGCATGGGGATGCTGCTGGCCCTCTCGCGCAAGCGGCCCGGCGCCGCCGCGCTGGCGCGGCTCAGCGAGGGGCATGGCGATGCGCGACGGGGCGAAAGCCTCGCCCGTCCGGTGGCACCGCCGCCCGCAGCGGTG
>JAEWBL010000500.1 GCA_023391175.1 Pseudomonadota bacterium | reverse complement strand
CCGCCTTCCTGCTGCTGGAGGGCATCATCCACTGGGCGGTCATCCTCGGCATCGGCGACGGGGCGGCGAGCCGCTTCGAGGCCATGCCAATGGCGGCGCAGGCGGCGGTGATCTGGGCGGCGATCATCGATCCCATCGCCGGGGTCGGCCTGTGGCTGCGCGCCGGCTGGGCCGTGGTGTTGTGGCTGCTGGCGACGCTGACGCAGGTGATTCTCGCCGTCTGGGCGCCGGCCGGAATGACGCGGCTGATGCTCTTCACGCTGGTGGAGCTTGCGCTGGTGGTGGCCTATGCCGTGCTCTCCATCCGCGCGGCGCGGGAGAGCGACCAGGGTTGAGCAGGCGGCGTGAGCGCCGCCTGACGTAAAACCTTCACGCGGCCGGTATTCCTTGCGCGCGACTGCAGCGACGGAGGCGGGAATGGACGCGACGCTCTGGACCGAGATGGACGACTTCATCGGCGAGAAGCTGGTGCCGGCGGACCCGGTGCTCGACGATGTGCAGGCGGCGTGCGAGCGGGCCGGCCTTCCGGCCATCAGCGTCTCCCTGCCGCAGGGCCAGATGCTGCACATCTTCGCCCGCATGATGGGCGCCAAGCGCATCCTCGAGATCGGCACGCTGGGCGGCTACAGCACCATCTTCCTCGCCCGCGCCCTGCCCGAGGGCGGCAAAGTCGTGACGCTGGAGGCGGTCGCCCTCCACGCCGAGGTCGCGCGCGCCAACTTTGCCCGCGCGGGCCTCGCCGATCGCATCGACCTGCGCCTCGCCCCAGCCATCGAGACGCTGCCGCTGCTGGAAAAGGAAGGCGCGGGGCCGTTCGACCTGATCTTCATCGACGCCGACAAGCCCAGCAATCCCGCCTATCTCGACTGGGCGCTGCGCCTGTCGCGGCCGGGCACGCTGATCGTCTGCGACAACGTGGTGCGCGGCGGGCAGGTGCTGGATGCGCAGAGCGCGGACGCCTCCGTCATCGGCATCCGCCGCACCTACGACATGGCCGGCGCCAACCCGCGCCTCACCGCCACGGCGGTGCAGACGGTGGGCGCGAAGGGCTATGACGGCTTCGCGCTGCTGCTGGTGGAGTGAGGGGAGGGGCGCTTAGCCGCTGTCTTTGCCGTCGCCCTCCGCGGGGCTCAGCCTGCCGCGGCCAGTGCAAATGGCGCCATGGGTGGTCCGGTCAAGCCGGACCACGACGTCGGCGTCACGACCAGCTGCCGAGATACGCCAGCGTTGCGATGACGAGGATGATCGCCACGATGATCCAGTGGCGGGCGGCGAAATTGTGCAGGATCATGGGTCTCGTCAGTCGTCGTTGGAGGCGTTGAGATCTTCGGCGCGGATGCCCTCGTCGCGAGGGACGATCTCCACGCCCATGCCGCCGCCGTTGAGGAAGTTGACGCCTTCCCCCGACAGCGTGGCGCACAGGCGCGCGCGCGTGGAGGCGAGGGCTTCCAGCGTGACGTCATCCTGCTCGACCACCTTCACGGTGTCGGCGGTCACGCCCGCGCGCTCGGCCAGATCCTTGCGCGACCAGCCGAGCAGGGCGCGGCCGGCCTTGATCTGGCGGCCGTTGACCATGGAATGCGGCACGAAATCCTCCCGTCGTTGGGACCGGAAGATGGCACGCCGCCCCGCCCGCCACAATGCACGGGCGGCGGCAGGCTTAACGCCAACCCGTCGCGACGATGCGCCTCAGAACTTCTCCACCCACGGCCGAAGCTCCAGCTCCGAGGTCCAGGCCGAACGGTGCTGGCGGTGGATGGACAGATAGGTCTCCGCGATGGCGTCGGGGTCGAGCCACTTGTCCGCCGGCCCCGGCTCGCCCGCCGTCGCCCAGGACGAGGAAATGCCGCCATCGAGGATGAAGTGCGCCACATGGATGCCGCGCGGGCCGAGTTCCCGGGCGAGGCCCTGCGCCAGCGCGCGCAAAGCGAACTTGGCCATGGCGAACGGCACCGAATGGGGCATGGCCTTCACGCTGGCGGTGGCGCCGGTGAAGAAGAGCGAGCCCTTGCCCCGCGCCAGCATGCGCCGCGCCGCCGCCTGGGCGGTGAGGAAGCCGGCGAAGGCACCGACGGCATAGGCATCCATCACGTCGGCCGGATCGAGCACTTCCACCGGCCCGCGATAGCGCATGGCGGCGTTGAACACCACGAGGTCGGGCGGGCCGAACGCCTTGTCCACCTCGGCGAACACGCCCTCGATGGCGACCGGGTTCTGGGCATCGGCGGCGTAGGCGCGGGCGCCGGTCTCGGCGACGAGCGGGGCGAGCTTGTCCACGTCGCGCGCCACCAGGGCGATGCGGAACCCCTCGCGGGCGAGCCGCCGGGCGAGGGCGGCGGACAGCCCCTTGCCGGCGCCGACGATGATGGCGGTCTGGGCTTCGGTCTCATCTGTCACGGGTCGAACTCCGGCTGTGGCCGCGCGCCGGTTTCAACCGCGCACAGCGCCTCGACTCATCATGCGGATCGGCTGCGGCGCTCTCAGGGCGCGGCGAACAGGGGCTCTATGCCTTCCGTGTCGATATAGACGACGCCATCCTCCACCTTCACCGGATATTCCGCGAGCGCGCTTTCCTGCGGCTCGACGGGGGCGCCGGAATTCAGGTCCCAGGTCCAGTGGTGGAGCGGGCAGGTGAGGATGGTGCCGTCGAACTCCGCCTCGTTGAGCGGCGTGTTGGAATGGGGACAGACGCCCTGGAAGGCGCGGATCTCCCCATTGTCGGGCCAGGCGAGGACGATGAGGTGGCTGTCGGCGATCACCAGCCGCATGCCGCCTTCGGCAACGGTTTCCGCTTTGCAGACGCGCGTGAACATCTTCAAAAACTCGATCGGCTAAGAATGGACGGATCATCGCGCGTTGCGGCGCAATAGGGAAGCGCCAAAGCCACGCTCGCCAATGCCGCGGCGCGAAAGCGCCATGGCCAAACGGCGCGAAATCTGTGAAGCTGGAGGTGCTTATTCATCGGGAGCGTTTGGCTCCGATCGCTTGCGCGCCTCCTTTGCCTTTGGACGTTCTTTCATGATCTTGCCCGAAAACAGCCGGCTGAAGCCGTTTCTCCTCCAGCGCCGCGACCAGCTCGGCAAGGCCAAGGCCCGCCGCTCGCTGGGCCAGATCCAGGGCAAGGTGGGCGAGATGCCCATGACGCGCGGCTTCCACGGGGCGCTCGCCGCCGCCTTCCGCGCCACCGGCACGCCCGGCATCGTCTGCGAACTCAAGGGCGGTTCGCCGTTCGAGCCGGCGTTGAAGACCATGGTGCCCTACAAGGCGCTGGCC
>JAEWBL010000476.1 GCA_023391175.1 Pseudomonadota bacterium | reverse complement strand
GTGCGGTACTCGATGTCGGCGTGGCCGCCTTCCGCGCTTGCCACCTCGATCCGCAGCGCGTCGCGCTGGTAGCGCTTGGCGAGGGCCGTGATGCCGCGCGGCATGGTGGCCGAGAACAAGAGGCTCTGCCGCTCCGGCGGGGTGGCATCGAGAATGAATTCGAGGTCTTCGCGAAAGCCGAGGTCGAGCATCTCGTCGGCCTCGTCGAGGACGGCCACGCGCAGCGCCGAGAGGTCGAGGCGCCCGCGCTCCAGATGATCGCGCAGGCGGCCGGGGGTGCCGACCACGATATGGGCGCCCCGCGCCAGCAGGCGCTGTTCCTGGCGCGGATCCATGCCGCCGACGCAGGAGACGATGCGGGCGCCGGTCGCCGCATAAAGCCAGGCGAACTCGCGCTGGACCTGCAGCGCCAGCTCCCGCGTCGGCGCCACCACCAGCGCCTGCGGCGCGCCCGCGAACTCGAAGTGCTCCGCGGTGCCGAGGAGTGTCTCGGCCATGGCGAGGCCATAGGCGACGGTCTTGCCGGAGCCGGTCTGGGCGGACACCAGAAGGTCGCGGCCGGAGGCCTCGGGCGCCAGCACGGCGCTCTGCACCGGCGTCGGGTTGGTGTAGTCCCGTTCGGCGAGGGCGCGGGCGAGCGCCGGATTTGTCGTCAGGAAGGGCACGGCTGGGTCCGCCTATCTCGCGGTATCGTCAGGCGTCGGAGGGGAGCCGTCTGACAGGAAGTGTTCTCCCCTTCCTAATAGGCCGGACGCCCGGAAGCCACAGCCGCCGGGGTGCGCTTCTCCGGCGCATGGCTCTTTTCTCGCGAAGCTGCGGCATAATGGTGCCGGTGGCCCGGCCTGCCGCCGTCCGAATCCTCGCGGGCTTCGGCCGTCGCCCCCTCAATTGCCGCGCGGCGGGCGGCGGATGTCTTCGTAGAGCACGTGCAGGCGCTCCAGCGACCGCAGAGAGCGTTCCGGCTCCGCCGCGGCGAGGCCGAACACGATCATCTCCAGGCACGCCAGCACCACCCCGTGGAGCGGAACGGTCTCCGACTTGCCCCGCGGCACCTTCACCACCACCTGCGCCTGCTTGCCGAAGGCGGGCGAGGCGGCGCCGGTGAGCAGGATCATCGGTACATCCAGCCGCCGCGCCTCCTCGAGCGCCGCCACGCCCTCGCGATGGGCGCTCGCCTGTCCCATCATGATGAGCACATCGCCCCGCCGCATGGCGAGCAGCTGCTCGCCGAGCGCGATGCCGGTGCGGTTCAGCGCATAGGCATGACGGCCGTTCCGGATGAGGAGGCGGGCCACATAGTCGGCGAGGATGGCGGACGCGCCGATCCCGAAGATGCCGATCCCCTCCCGCGCCCGCATCAGCTCGATGGCCGCGGCGATGGCCCGGCGGTTCTCGGGGCGGGTGATCTCCTCGATGCCGGCCATGTGCCCGGCGCGGACGAAATCGATGGAGGCGTCCAGGTCGCGGGCCAGCTGCTCGGTGGTGGAGGTCATCTTGTCGGCGGAGGAGACGATGCCGCCCAGGAAGCCGGCGAGCGTGCCCTTGAGGTCCTTCAGTCCATCGAAGCCGAGGGCCTGCACGGCGCGGATGACGGTGGCGTCCGAGGTGCCTGTCGCCGCCGCGATCTCCAGCGCCGACTGGCCGAGCACGGTGCGGCGGTTCTCGTTGATGTAGTCGGCGACGACCTTGAGCTGCGGCGAGAGGCTCGCCCCCCGGCTGCGCAGCCGCTCGCCGAACCGGTCCGTCCTGGCCTTGCGTGCCTGTGCCGTCATCCCCCTGCCGACCCTGCCCCGCCTGCGTCCCGAGGCCCGGGATGCTGGCACAGGCGAACGCGGTTTTCCATGCGTCAGCAAATGTTTGGAACGAGTCCGAAGTGAGGGGGGGCGTGTTAGCGGCGCGCGGCCCGGAGCCGGATCACCTCGGCCTCCACCACCGCCGCCACCAGATTGAGCGCGGCAAAGGTATTGGAAATGGTCTCATCCCTTGGCAACAGCACGTATCGGCCCTCCCTGCACGCCTTCATCAGGCGGCACCAGCCGGGCATCACCTTCTCCATGTCGGCCATTTCCGCCGCCGGCCCGTGGCCAAGGTCGGAGCGGAAGGTGCCGAAGGCGAGGTCGGCCTCGAGGTCGGGCAGGCGCTCGGCGCTCACATCCATGCGGCCCCCCTCGGGAATGCCCTCGACGATCTTCGGAAAGCGGAAGCCGGCATCGCGCAGCACGCGGCCGAGGGCGCGGTCGGTATGAAAGACGGTGATCTTTCCCTGGTTCGCCTGGAAGCTGACCACCGTGAGGCTGGCGGTGTCGACGAGGCCGCGCAACTGCTCGATCTGCGCCACATAACGGGCCTTGAGCGTGGCGAGCCGGCCCTCGGTGCCGGTCAGTGCGGCGAGCTTCCCATAGATGGCGTCCGGCCCGCCCCTCAGATGCTCGATGCTCACGGTGGGGGCGATGCGCTCCAGCTGCGAGACGGGCGTGTCGCGGGTGGGCGAGGTGATGATGAGGTCCGGCTTCGCCGCGGCGACCGCCTCGATGTCGATGGCGTTGGCGCCGATGAAGGCGATGGGCGCGGTGTCGAAATCCACGCCGGTCAGCAGCTTTCCCGCCCGCAGGAACCGCGTGCCGTCGGGCCTCACCCGGCCGTGGCTCGCCACCGGCACGACGCCGAGTTCGATCAGCGGCAATGTGATGTCGAGGTCGTGCAGGGAGACGATGCGCTGCGGGCGCGCCGGCACCTCCACCGTGCGGCCGAGATCGTCGGTGAACGGGCGCGTCTGCGCGTGGGCGGTCCCCGAATGGAGGGCGAAGGCGAGCGCGAGGGTCGCGAGGCGGAGCAGGGGGGTGCGGGGCAGAGCGGTCATGGGCTGGATCCGGTCATATCTGGTCGCGCCGCCGCCACAGCAGGAACAGGAAGAGCGGCACGCCCGCCAGCGTCATCACGATGCCGGCGGGGATCTGCAGCGGGGCGAACAGGAGACGGCCGGCCGTGTCCGCGCCCAGCACCAGCGCCGCGCCGAGGAGCCCGGCGCTCGCG
>JAEWBL010000196.1 GCA_023391175.1 Pseudomonadota bacterium | reverse complement strand
AGCACGGCGGCATCGATCCGACCGGCATCTTCCGCGCCGCGCTCAACCTCGCGCAGAACTACGGCAAGAACGTTCGCGCCCAGGGCGCCTCGACCATCACCCAGCAGGTGGCGAAGAACTTCCTGCTCACCAACGAGCGCAGCCTTGACCGCAAGATCAAGGAAGCCCTGCTCGCCCTGCGCATCGAGCGCGCCTATTCCAAGGACCGCATCCTCGAGCTGTATCTCAACGAGATCTATCTCGGCATGGGCGCCTACGGCATTGCCGCGGCGGCGCTGGTCTATTTCGACAAGTCGGTGGACGAGCTGAACGTGCAGGAAGTGGCCTATCTCGCCGCCCTGCCCAAGGCGCCGTCCAACTACAACCCCTTCCGCGAGCGCAACCGCGCGACCGACCGCCGCAACTGGGTCATCGACCGCATGGTGGAGAACGGCTTCGTCTCCCCGCAGGAGGGCGAGGCGGCCAAGAAGGCGCAGCTGGAGGTCACCCCCCGTGCCACGGGCGCGCAGATCTTTGCCGCCGAATATTACGCGGAAGAGGTGCGCCGGCAGATCTACGAACGCTACGGCGAGCGCAAGCTCTACGAGGGCGGCCTCTCGGTGCGCACGCCGCTCGATCCCAAGCTCCAGGTGCTGGCCAAGAAGACCCTCACCGACGGCCTCGTGCGCTACGACGAGGAGCGCGGCTGGCGCAAGCCCGTCACTCACATCGATCTCCTGCCCGGCGACGACTGGGGCGTGAAGGTGGGCGAGGTGAAGGAATGGACCGACATTCCCTGGCGCCTCGCCATCGTGCTCGACGTCAGCAAGGACAACGCGCGCATCGGCCTGCAGCCGCCGCGCACCAAGTCCGGCCAGCGCTCCATCGAGCGCGAGGTGGGTCTCATTCCGGCCGAGGGCGCCAAGTGGACGCGCAAGGCCATCAACCAGGTGCTGAAGCCCGGTGACGTGATCTATGTGGAGCCGCTCGGCGGCGCCGGCGGCCAGTGGCGCCTGCGCCAGCCGCCCGGCGTCGAGGGCGCCATGGTGGTGATGGAGCCCACCACCGGCCGCGTGCTCGCGCTCTCCGGCGGGTTCTCCTACGACGAGAGCCAGTTCAACCGGGCCACCCAGGCCATGCGGCAGCCGGGCTCCTCGTTCAAGCCCATCGTTTATTCATCCGCGCTGGACAATGGCTATACGCCGTCGACCATCGTCATCGACGCGCCGTTCGAGCTTCAGCAGCAGGGCCAGGACACCTGGCGGCCTGAGAACTATTCCAAGAAGTATTACGGCCCGCAGACGCTGCGCTTCGGCCTGGAGCAGTCGCGAAACGTGATGACCGTGCGGCTCGCGAACGACGTGGGCATGCCCATCATCGCGGAATATGCCAAGCGCTTCGGCATCTATGACGACATGCCGCCTTACCTCGCCATGGCGCTCGGCTCCGGCGAAACCACGCTGATGCGCATGACCGGCGCCTACGCCATGATCGCCAACGGCGGCCGCAAGGTGACGCCCTCGCTGATCGACCGCATCCAGGACCGCTACGGCCACACGATCTATCGCCACGACGAGCGCGAGTGCCGCGGCTGCGAGGCGACCAAGTGGGAGAACCAGCCCGAGCCGTCGCTGATCGACCGCCGGCCGGTGGTGCTTGATCCCATGACCGCCTACCAGATCACCTCCATGATGGAGGGCGTGGTGCAGCGCGGCACGGGTACCGCACTCAAGGAGCTGGGCAAGCCCATCGCCGGCAAGACGGGAACGACCAACGACGAGAAGGATGCCTGGTTCATCGGCTTCACGCCGGAAATCGTCGTCGGCATCTATCTCGGCTACGACAAGCCAAAGCCCATGGGCAAGGGCGCGACCGGCGGCGTCCTCTCCGCACCCATCGTGCGGGACTTCATGAAGGTCGCCATCGCCGACCGCCCCGCCATCCCGTTCCGCGTTCCCGCCGGCATCAAGCTGGTGCGCATCGACCGCAAGAGCGGCCAGCGCACCAGCGCAGGCGACAGCAACGCCATCCTGGAAGCCTTCAAGCCGGGCACCGCCCCGCCGGATGGCTACTCGGTGGCGGGCTATGCGGGCACGGACGGGTCCAATCCCGAGCCCGTCACCCCAGTGGCCCGGAGCGGGACCGGCGGCCTCTACTGACGGCTGTTGCCCCACTGTGCTGCGCTCTCCCCGCAGCACGGTGGGGGAGCATCCTTTCCCCGCCGTCCTGATGCTTGAGCGTTGCCGTGCGTCAGTATGCTGCAGCGGGCGAGATCAGTCGGCTACCCATCACTGCAGCGCAGCAATCGCAGCACATTCCGGAGGGGAATGGGGGCGACGATGCGCGACCGGACAGCACCGCCAGCCTGGAATTTGACGCAGATTAACCTCATTCTCGTACCGTTCCTGTACAAGCGGGCGGAGATAGGTAAGCTAGTCACGTATGCCGGTAAGCTGAAGATATTGCGGGCGGACGGCTTTGTGGCGTCCTCTTGACGCTGAGGGCCGATAGTCGGGAGCTTCAGCCATGGACTGGAAAATGGCGGATCGCCTAGCTGCTGCCCGCGCCCATGGCCGCGAGGCCGTTGTCTTCTTCGACCAGAATAATCTCGTCACCTTCATCAACACGGCCGCTGAACGCCTGTGGGGATTGAGCCAGGCCGACGCCATCGGGCGCGATGTGGGCGAACTCATCCCCGGAGCCGAGTTGCCGCCCGGCGGTGCAGGCCGTACCGGACCAGGCGATGCCGGGCGGGCCAGCGAGCTCCCCCTCTCGATCATGCGGGGCGACGGCTCGCGGGTGGAGGGGGTCGGCTCCGTCACCCTCGCCCAGCACAAGCGGGAGACCTGCTATATCGCCTTTGTGCGCCCCACCGTGAGCACCACCACCG
>JAEWBL010000394.1 GCA_023391175.1 Pseudomonadota bacterium | reverse complement strand
CAATGGCTTCGCGGGAAGGCGGCGGGCGCAGCAGGCCGCGATGGCGGATGTTGTGCTGGACGTCCCGCGACAGCTTCAGTGCCGCGACCACCGGGGCGAGGTTCCAGCCCGAGGGTACAGCGCTGCCGCCCGCACCCCCATCGCTCCGCTCGCCATCGTGGAAGGCGACGCCATCTCTCTGATCGGCCCGTTCGATCACCCCTTGGCCGTCGCTCCCCTTGGCCGTCACCGGATGCCCCCTCTTGCGCGCCGATGCACCATGGATGACACGGCCAAGCTATATTGTCTAGTTAATCACGCGAATTAATAGATATTTGCCGGGCGACAGGTTGCACGACGCTTTTGGCCTCTCACGCGGCCGCGCTCAGCCTGCGATAGGCAGCGCCGGCATGGGTCTCCTTCAGCCGGTCGGAGCCCGAGAGCTTTCCGCGCAGGGTGCCGGGCGCGTAATCCTGCTTGTAGAGGCCGCGGCGCTGCAGCTCCGGCACCAGCAGGTCCACCACGTCGGTGAAGGTGTCCGGAAAGAAGGCGTGGGAGAGGTTGAACCCGTCCACGTCCGCCGCCGCCACCCAGGCTTCCAGCTCGTCCGCGATGTCGGCCGGCGTACCGGCGAAGAGCGGGCCGCGTCCGCCGATTCCGTTGTGGGCGATGATCTCGCGCAGCGTCCACACCCGGTCCGGCTCGGCGACCGTGAAGGTCTCCAGCAGCGACTGCACGGCATTCTCCTTGACCTCGCTCAGGGTCAGCGGCGCGTCGAGGTCGAAGGTCGAGAAATCGATGCCGGTCCAGCCGGAGAAAAGCGCCAGCACGCCCGCGGGGTCGGTGTAGCGGCGATAATCGGCGAGCTTGTCCTCGGCCTCCGCCCGGCTGCGGGCGGGGATGGCGGTGGCGAGGGTGAAGACGGCGATGTCGCGCGGATCGCGTCCCAGTGCTGCCGCGCGCGCCCGGATGTCGGCGATGCCCGGCGCGATGCTCGCCGGGGTCGGCCCTCCGACGAACACGGCCTCCGCATGGCGCGCTGCGAACGCCCGCCCGCGCGGGGAGGTGCCGGCCTGGAACAGGTAGGGTGTGCGCTGGAGCGAGGGCTCGGTGAGGTGGATGGTGTCTATGTCGAAATGCCGGCCTTCGTGCCGCACGCGGTGGACCTTCGAGGGATCGGCGAATATCCCGGAGGCGCGGTCGCGCACCACGGCGGCGTCCTCCCACGAGCCTTCCCAGAGCTTGTAGGCGACCTCCAGGAATTCATCTGCCCGGTCATAGCGCGCGTCGTGGGCGAGCACTTTCTCACGGCCCACCGCGCGGGCGCCGCTGTCCGAATAGCCGGTGACGATGTTCCAGCCGATGCGGCCTTGCGTGAAATGATCCAGCGTCGAGAAGCGCCGCGCGAGCACCGCCGGCAGTTCGTGGGTGGTGGAGGCGGTGATGCCAAAGCCGAGGTCGCGCGTCTCATGGGCGAGGGCCGAGACCAGCATCAGCGGGTCGAGCTTCGGAAACTGGGCGCCGGAGCGGATCGCTGCGTCCGCGGTGCCGCCATAGACGTCATGCACGCCAATTCCGTCGGCGATGAACAGGGCGTCGAACTTGCCGCGCTCCAGCACCTTGGCGAGGTCTACCCAGTAATCGAGCGTATTGTAGTCAGCGCCCCGGCTCGCGGGATGCGCCCACAGGCCGGGCGAGAGATGCACCGGGCTGAAGCCGATGAAGCCGTTGAGGCGGATCTGGCGGGTCATGAAGCCTCGGAAGTTGCGCGCCTTCGGGCGTCAGCGCTGAAAAAGGGATGCGAGGGCGACGCGCAGCGAGGCCTTCCGGGAGACGGGAGCCGGTGCGCCCGGTGGGCGGAGCGGTGTGCCATTGCGCCGATCCGGGCGATGAGCCGGCACAGGCGCGATTTCGGGAGCGCAGACGGCTCCGAACATGAGGGCCATGGCCCCGAAGGCATCGGCGGACATGCGATTTGCTCCCGGAGTCAGACCGCCGCGCGCGCGTCGGCGACAGGCGCACCGGCAGGGCGGAAGGCGGCGGCGGGGTGGCTCGAGGGCAGGCGGTTGCGGCCGGGACCGTAGATCTTCTCGCGCAGCGTGCCGGGGGCGTAGCTCTGCTTGAAGAGGCCGCGGCGGCGCAACTCGGGCACGACATAGGTGCCGAAATCCGCATAGCCGCCGGGCGTCACGGCGTAGCTGAGGTTGAGGCCGTCCACGTCGGTCGCCTCCACCCAGGCCTCGATCTGGTCTGCCACCTGCGCGGCCGAGCCGATGAAGACCGGACCGCGCCCGCCGATGGCGTTGTGTTCGGCGAGTTCGCGCACCGTCCACACCCGGTTCGGATCGGCGATGGAGAAGGCTTCCAGCGCCGAGACCAGGCCCTGCGAGCGGTCGTCGAAGCGGATGGGGGCGTCGAGATCGAACTTGGAGAAGTCGATCGCAGTCCAGCCGGAGAAGAGGATCAGCGCCGCCTCGGGATTGAGGAAGCGTCGATAGCTCGCGAGCTTCTCCCGCGCCTCCTCTTCCGTTGCGCCAACGATGGTGGTGGCCATGGAGAAGAACTTGAGTTCGCGCGGGTCACGCCCCAGCGCGGCAGCACGGGCGCGGGTGTCGGCCACCACCGGGGCGATGACGTTGGGCGTCGGCCCGCTCACGAAGATGCACTCCGCGTGGCGCGCCGCGAAGGCCCGGCCGCGCGTCGAGGCGCCGGCCTGGAACAGCACGGGCGTCCGC
>JAEWBL010000386.1 GCA_023391175.1 Pseudomonadota bacterium | reverse complement strand
GGGCATGGTCGTGGGCGTGGGATCGGGCAGGGAAAGGGCGATACCCATCACGCAGCCCTCCCTTCCGGCAGGGCCTTCACGGCCGCGCCACGGGCGAGGCGGCGCGCGATGTTCCAGCGATGCACCTCCGACGGGCCGTCATAGATGCGGAAACCGCGCACGTCGCGGAAGATGCGCTCCACCTCCGTGTCGCGCGTCATGCCGAGGCCGCCGAGCACCTGGAGCGAGCGGTCCACGATGCGGAAGATGGCTTCGGAGGCGAACACCTTCACCATGGAGCTTTCCACATTGGCCTTCTCGCCCTTGTCCAGCAGCCAGGCGGCGTGGCGGATGGCGAGGCGGGTGGTGTGGAGATCGATCTCGTTGTCGGCCAGCATGAAGCCGACCCCCTCATGGGACAGGAGCGTGCCGCCGAACGCCTCGCGCCGGCCCGCATATTCGGTGGCGATGTCGTGCGCGCGCCGCGCAGCGCCGAGCCAGCGCATGCAGTGGGTGAGCCGCGCCGGCACGAGCCGGGCCTGGGCATGGCGGAAGCCCTCGCCCACGGCGCCAAGCACGTCGGATGCGGGAACGCGCAGATTCTCCAGCGCCACTTCCGCGTGGCCGCCCGTGAAGGAGCTGTCGAGGGTGTCGAGCGCCCGCACGATGCGCACGCCCTGCGTCGGCAGATCGGCGAGGAACATGGTGGCGCCCACGTCCCGCCCCTCCACGAGGGTGCGTGCCATGATGATGGCGAAGGCCGCCCCCTCGGCGCCGGTGATGAGCCATTTGAGGCCGTTGATGACGAAGTGGTCGCCGTCCTTCACCGCGGTGGTCTTGAGCAGAGACGGGTCGGCCCCGGCGCCGGGGTGGGGCTCAGTCATCAGGAAACAGGAGCGCGTCTCGCCCGCCGCCATGGGCGCGAGGTAGCGGGCCTTCTGGGCTTCGCTCGCCACTTCGGCGAGGAGGTGCATGTTGCCCTCGGCCGGCGCGGCGATGGCGAGCGCGATGGGGCCGAGCATGGAATAGCCCGCCGCCTCGAACACCACGGCCTTGCCGAGGTGGGAGAGGCCGAGGCCGCCCCATGCCTTCGGCACGTGCGGGCTCAGCAGCCCGGCCGCGCGCGCCTTGGCCACGAGATCACGGCGCAAATCGTCGGTGGGGCCGTGGGCGGTGCGGCGCGGGTCGGCCTCGAAGGGCAGCACCTCCTCGCGCACGAAGGTCGCCGTGCGGGCCTCCAGCGCCGCGAGTTCCGGGGGGAGAGCGAAATCCATGGGCCTCGCCTTCAGAAGGTCTTGTCGTTGACGATGTCGAGGGTGAAGTCGAAAAGCGCCTCCGCGAGCGCCCCGAACCCGGCATAGCGCGGGTCCGCCGTCTCGCCGGCGCGGTGCCGGGCGTGGAGCTGGTGGAACACCACGCCGAGCTTCAGCATGGTGAGCACGCGGTAGGGCTTGAGCCGGGACAGGTCGCGCCCGGTGGCGCGGGCATAGGCGTCCGCCGCTTCGGCCCGCGTCAGGAAGCCGGGGCGGGCCGTGGGCATCTGCGCCAGTTCGTGCATGCAGTCGGGATCGGACGGCTCGGTCCAGTAGCTGAGCAAGGTGGCGAGATCGAACAGAGGGTCGCCCCGGGTGCCCATGTCCCAGTCCACCACCGCCACGGGCGCACGGGTGGCGGGATCGAGCAGCACGTTGTCGAGCTTGAAGTCGTTGTGGAGCAGGGTCGGCGCCTGCGCATCCTCGACGTCCGCGGCGGCGAGCCAATCGGCGACGGCCCGGGCGGCGGGCGAGAGGGCGCCCTGCGCCACCCGCTCGGCCCGGCCTATCCATCCCGCGGCGGTGCGGGCGAAGAAGCCCCCGGGCCGGCCGAGGTCGCCGAGCCCCACGCGGGCGGGGTCCACCCGATGGATGGCGGCAAGGGTGTCGACCAGCATGCGCGAGAGCCCGGCGCCGGTCTCCACCGTGGCCGGAAAAGGGGCGAGGCTGTCGCCGCGCAGGGCGACGCCGGGGCGGAATTCCATGAGCTGGAACGGCGCGCCCGCAACGCTCGGGTCAGCGCACAGATGCAGGCTGCGCGGGGCGAGCGGCAGCTCCCGCCAGAGGTTCGACAGGATGCGGTGCTCGCGCGCCATGTCGTGCGCGCCGGGCGGCAGGGGCCCATCCGGCGGGCGCCGCAGCACCGCCCATCCGTCCGACACGCGCACGAGAAAGTTCAGGTTGGCGAGGCCGCCCATGAACTGGCGGGGCACGAAGGCGGGATCGAGGCCGATGCCATGGACCGCCAGATGACGACCGATCGCCGGCCAGTCGAGCCCCCGGCTCTCGGCCGCGCCGCGCAGGGCGACACCGGCCGGCACAGCCGGCTCCAGCACGGACGTACCGACGTTCCCCTCTGCGGTGCCCCCGCCTTCGAGCACGTGAACAACCTCGACCATGGAGCGTGACGCCTCGTTTTTGTCGGACTAAAATTGTCCGACTGAAATCGCATGGTCAAGCGGAAATTTTGCGTCAGGGACATGTCTCAGACGGCCGGAATCTCGGCATTTTATGTAAAAATCAATACATTGATTATGGATTTCGCCTCTCGCGCCCCGGAGATTGACGGCGCCGCGATTTTCGATTTATGGTCCGATCATCCGATAAAGATGCCGGACCAGAATTCCGGCCTGGAGGATGACGCCATGCCTCAATGCCTCACCCCGCGGCGCTGGAAATCCGTCGCGCCGGCCTGTCTGCTTGCCCTCGTCTCGACGCTTGGTCTGGCCGCCCCGGCGGTCGCGCAGACGGCGACGCCCGCAGCGACGGGCACACCGATGGAGCAGTTC